>CAXTDH010000253.1:0-5359 GCA_964242405.1 uncultured Rhizobacter sp.
GTGAGGCGCCGCGCCGCCGCACCGCATCCGCCAGTGCACCGGCCGCCTCGATACCGGCGGCGAGCGGTGTGCCGCCGCCGCCGGGCAGCCCGGCCAAGCTGCGCCGGGCGCGCACCAGGGAGCGGGTCGGCGGTAGCAGCAGCTCCGCGCCGCGGCCGCGAAAGGCGATCACGGCGACGCTGTCGCGCCGCACGTAGCAGTCGGCGAGCAGCAACTCGACGGCGCCCTTGGCCTCGGCCAGCCGGTGCAGCGCCGACGAACCGGAGGCATCGACGACGAACACGGTGGTCGTCTCGGTGCGGTGCTTGAAACGGGTGACGTGGAAGTCCTCGCGACGGATCAGGATGCGGCGAGATGGCGCGCCCGGCGAAGCATCGGCCGCAGGCGGCGCATTGGCCGCAGGCGAAGCATCGGCCGCAGGCGGCGCATTGGCCGCAGGCGAAGCGTTGATCGCAGGCGAAGCATCTGCCGCAGGCGAAGCGTTGATTCCAGGCGAAGCCTCGTGTCGCCGGAGCGCCTGCCAGGGGGCGGCGGCTCGCAGCGTCTGGATCACATCGAGCCGGGCGCCGCCGCGGGCGTCGCTTCGCCGAGTGCCGCAAGGCCGGCCGCGCAGACGGTGAGCGACTGCGGCGCCAGCGCGTCCGCCAGCGCCGGGTGATCGGGACAGCCCGGCGGGCAGTTGCCTCAACCTGTCGAGCAGACGGGGCGGCATGGAGGCCAGCGCGGCCTCGAGCACGATGTCGTCGAGGCCCGATTCGCCCGCCGCCGCGTGCGACGGAAGCCCGGACGACGTGTCGCCGCTGCGGCGCTGCCCGGTCGAGGAAGCGCCGTCCTGCTCGGTCACGGTCGGAGCCGGGGAGCCGGCTGGCGACTCGCCGACACGCTCGTCGGAAGGAGGTGTGCCGGCCGAAGCCTGCGCCGCGGACGTGCTGGGCGCACTCGGCGCAGATACGGTCGGCGACTCTGTGGAAGCGGCGGCGGGCGGGTCGTTGGATGGTCGACCGTCAGCTGCGAGCGGCTCGTCTCGATCACCCGGCGGATGCGGCAGGCAGGTCGCCCGCCAGCCCAATACCAGCCGGGCCGCGAGCGCAGCATCCGACGCCTCGACCTCGAGCCGGCCGGCAAGCGCGGCCGACGCGCGGGCCGCATGCAACGCAAGCAGCGGCGCGCGAACCGAGTCGATGCCCAGCGCCAGCGACGCGGCGCAAAGCGCCTCGACCGTCGCATCGTCGACCGTCACACGCGGCAGAAGCGCCCGTGCCGACAACACCGCATCGGCTCCAGCCTGCGCAGATCGATCGACGCGGCGGTACTCCGACGATCGCTCGACGCGCTGGATCCGGCGCACCGCATCACCAGCCGCAACCCCGATCTCGAGCCGAAACGCGAGGCGCTCCGAGAGCCGGGGCGAGACCGATTCGCTGTCATCCAGCCCTTCGTCGAGCGCGACCACGCCGATGCGGCTGGGCGCACGGAGCGCGATGCCGTCGCGTTCGGCCACCCGCTCGCCCGTTTCGAGCACCGCGGCGATTCGGGCGGCCGTGCCGGCGCTCAGGCGCTCGGCCATCGCCAGCACGAGCACGCCGCCATCGGCTTCGGCGAGCAGCCCCGCACGAGCGACGACCTGACCTGTCCGCAGCGTCGCCGCCAGGTCGAGCCCACCCAGAAGCCGTTCGTCGTCGATGTGGAGCGGCACACGGTGCAGCCGGCCGGTGTCGGGCAACAAGCTCGCGACCAGGGCCAGCCAGGCGTCGCGTTCCGGGCCGGCGCGCGCCCGGACGATCGCTCCACCCAGCCCGTCCGGATCGACGGTCAGAAGCGCCGCGACCCGCTCCGCATCGGTCCATGCAGACGCTGGCGACGCCACCCGCGGGCTCATCCGCTCCCCCGGACGGCGACCCTGCGCTCAGGCACCGAACAGCTCGGCCACGGCCCGATCGACCCGGACGCTCGAGCCGGCATCGTCGAGCGGGTTGCGGCGCAGCCGGTGGCGCAGCGCCGGCGGTGCCACCTGGCGCAGATGGGCATCGCCGACCACGGCATCGCCCTGCAGCGCGGCCACCGCCCGGGCGGCGCGAATCAGCGTCAGCTCGCCGCGCAACCCGTCCGTGCCCAGGCTCATGCACAGCCGCGCCGCCTGCTCCAGCGCCGCGTCCGGCACCTCGACATCGGCGATCCGCTCGCGAGCGGCGACGATGCGGCGCCGCACCCGCGCCTCCTCTTTCGCCCAGGTCGCCATGAACGCTTCCGGCGTGCGCTCGAACGCATCCCGGCGCTTGACGACTTCGACGCGGGAGGCGAGGTCGGGCGGCGTTCGCACCTCGACCGAGAGCCCGAATCGGTCGAGCAGTTGCGGCCGCAGCTCGCCCTCTTCCGGATTGCCGCTGCCGACCAGGACGAAGCGGGCCGGGTGGCGCACGCTCAGGCCCTCCCGCTCGACGACGTTCTCGCCGGACGCGGCCACGTCGATCAGCAGGTCGACGAGATGGTCCTCGAGCAGATTGACTTCGTCGATGTACAAAAACCCGCGGTTCGCCCGTGCCAGCAACCCCGGCTCGAATGCCTTGACCCCGTGAGCCAGCGCCTGTTCGAGGTCGAGCGCACCGACGACCCGGTCCTCGGTCGCGCCGAGCGGCATGTCGACGACCGGGACGGCGACCCGCTCGGTCCTGAGCGTGGCCCCGGCCGCGCGTCGGGCAGCACAGTCGTCGCAGCCCGGCAAGAGCGCGGGATCGCAACGATAGCGGCAGCCGACGACCGCCTTCATCGGCGGCAGCAACGCGACCAAGGCGCGGACGGCGGTCGACTTGCCGGTGCCGCGATCACCGAATACGAGCACGCCCCCGACCGAGGGCTCCACGGCAGCGATCAGGATGGCGAGCTTCATCTCGTCCTGGCCGACGATGGCCGAAAAGGGAAAAACCAATGTCGACTCCAGACCTTCGCAATTTCGCCGCCATACGTGTAAACCTCTTGCCCAGCCAGCGCGTTGTCGAACTATTCTGACGGGTCACATTGATCCGATCAAGGAGTCTCATGATCAACTCGAACCGCCGCACTTTCGTCATGACCCTGGTTGCCGGAGGTGGCGCCATCGCCGCTGGCCGTGCCGCCGCCCAGGCCGCTGCCGCGCCCGTACTGAGCGAGGCCGATCCGCAAGCGGTCGCGCTCGGCTACAAGGCCGACAGCACCAAGGTCGACAAGACGAAGTACCCGCAGCACCAGGCCACCCAGGTGTGTTCAGGCTGCAACTTCTACCAGGGCAAGGCGACCGATCCGATGGCGCCTTGCCAGCTGTTCGCCGGCAAGCAGGTCGCTGCCAAGGGCTGGTGCAGCGCCTACTCGAAGAAGGCGGCCTGATCAGACTCGTCGACCTCGGGCGGTCGCCTCGTTCGGCGACGCCTCGACGGCGCTGATCGCTCACCGCCTGCCGGCTCGTCGGCTTGTCGCGGCTCGTCGGCCTTTCGTGGCTTGTCCGCCTCTCGCGGCTTGCGGGCCTCTAGCGGCTTGCGGGCGTTTCGCGGCTTGCGGGCCTCTTGCGGCTTGCGGGCCCCTCGCAGCTTGTCGGCTGTCACGGCCAGCCGGGCGGCACTGCCGAGGCTGAGTTCGACCTGGGCCTGCGCCTTCTCCGCCAAGAACTGCTCGAACGCCACCGCCACCTGCGGCAGTTGGCGTGAGGCCAGGTGGATGGCGAACCAGTCGCGGTCGATCGGGTTGCCCGGCAACGGCAACACCTTCAGCAAGCCGGCGTCGAGCTCCAGCACGCAGGTGTGCAGCGACAAAAAGGCGATGCCGAAACCGGCGGCGCACATCTGCTTGATGGCCTCGTTGCTCGACATCTCGGAGCCGATGCGCAGCGGCAGGCCGGCGTCCTTGAAAATTTTCTCGACGGTCGTGCGCGTACCCGAACCCCGCTCCCTCACCAGCAGATGAGCCCCGGCGAGCGACGCCACGCCGCGCGCCGGATCGACGAGCGCGCAGTGGCTGGGCGCTGCCACGAACGCCATCGGGTGCTTCGCGAACGCCACCGCGACCGTCTTCAGCTCCGACGGCGGCCGCCCCATGATCGCGACGTCGATCTCGTGCCCGGCCAGCAGCCGGACGATTTCGTCCCGGTTGCCCACCTGCAGCTTCACCTTGACCTTGGGGTTGTCGTTGGCGAAGGTCACCAGCAGCGGCGGCAGGAGGTATTCGGCGGTCGTGACCGCGCCGACGCGCAGCGTGCCGGCGAACACCCCCTGGAGCGTCGCCATCTCCTCGCCCGCCTCGCGCCAGAGCTCGAGGATGCGGCCGGCGTAGGAAGCCAGCAGCTCCCCGGCCTCGGTCAGCCGCACGCCGCGGCCGCTGCGCTGCAGCAGCGGCGTCAATGCCGACGCCTCGAGGATGCCGATCTGGATGGACACCGCCGGCTGCGTCAAGTGCAGTTCCTCGGCCGCCGCCGAGACGCTGCCGTGTCGGGCGACGGCGTGGAACGTCGCCAGCTGGCGGAACGAAGCGTTGCGCGAGAGGGGCATGGGATCACATTAGCTTTTACTGATGTCGATGTCAAAAGATTTAATTTTTTCGAATCGATCGCCTTACCTATATTCGCTCTAAGCCATCCCAACAACAGAGGAGACGGTCTTGGGCAACATGGACGAAGCGAAGCAGATCACCGACAGCAAGAAGCGCTACAGCGCCGGTGTCCTGAAGTACAAGCAGATGGGCTACTGGCAGCCCGATTACGTGCCGAAGGAGACGGACGTCATCGCGATGTTCCGGATCACGCCGCAGGAGGGCGTCGATGAAGAAGAAGCCGCGGCGGCCGTGGCGGGTGAATCGTCGACCGCCACCTGGACGGTCGTCTGGACCGACCGGCTGACCGCCTGCGAGCTCTACCGCGCCAAGGCCTACCGGGTCGACAGCGTGCCGAACACCGGCCCCGGCACCAAGACCGACGCCCAGTTCTTCGCCTACATCGCCTACGACATCGACCTGTTCGAGGGCGGCTCGATCGCCAACCTGACGGCCTCGATCATCGGCAACGTCTTCGGCTTCAAGGCCGTGAAGGCGCTGCGGCTGGAGGACATGCGCATCCCGGTCGCCTACCTGAAGACGTTCCAAGGCCCGGCGACGGGCGTGATCGTCGAACGCGAGCGGCTCGACAAGTTCGGCCGGCCGCTACTGGGCGCCACCACCAAGCCCAAGCTCGGCCTCTCGGGCCGCAACTACGGCCGGGTGGTGTACGAAGGCCTGAAAGGCGGCCTCGACTTCATGAAGGACGACGAGAACATCAACTCGCAGCCCTTCATGCACTGGCGCGATCGCTACCTCTACTGCATGGACGCGGTCAACAAGGCGAGCGCCGCGACCGGCGAGG
>CAXTDH010000254.1:0-5354 GCA_964242405.1 uncultured Rhizobacter sp.
TCGATGTACTCGTCGCGGGCGTGGTAGCCGAAGCCGGCGAGGCCGAAGCTCTCGAGCACCACCGCCTTGCCGGAACGCGCGGCGAAGCCGGCATCGGTCGCGCCGCCGGTCATCGGCACGAGCGCCAGGTCTCGATCGATCTCCCTGTAGATGGCTTGCGCCCGCTCGCCGAGCGCCTGGCCGCGCGGGCCGGCGAGGAACGCGGGCCGGCCGACGACAAGCGTCACCTTGGTCGTCGTATCGGGGATGAGACGCCCGGAGGCGACCTTGGCCTGCAAGGCCGCGTCCAGCGGCTTCTCGGCGCCCGGCATCGTCATCCGCACGTCGGCGGTCGCGACCGCCAGCTCGGGGATCTGGTTGGTCGCCTTGTTGGAGACGACGTTCGTCCAGTTGAGCTGGGCGCCGGGGATGTCACCCGCGATGTCCCGTGTCGCCAGCATCTGGTGCGAGATCTCGAGGATGGCGTTGCGGCCGAGTTCGGGCGCCGCGCCGGCGTGCGAGGCCCTGCCCTTGACTTCCATCGTCGCGGTGGCGGTGCCGGCGGCGCCGAGCAGCAGGGCCTCGGTCTTGGCAACGGCCTTGGCGGCGGTCGGCTCGCAGGAGAGCACGTAGTCGTGTTGTGCGCCCAGCGTCGCGATCAACTCGCCGGAGCCGAGCGAGCCGACTTCCTCGTCCGGATCGACCAGCACGGTGAGCGTCGAAAAGTCTTTCCAGCCGGCGTCGAACAGGATCTGCAGCGAATGCAGGATGACCGCCAGCCCGCCCTTGTCGTCGGCGATACCGGGGCCGTAGAGCTTGTTGCCGTCTTCGCGGATCGGCTGCTCCTTCAAGACGCCTTCGCGGTAGACCGTGTCCATGTGGCCTTGCAGCATCAGCTTTTTCGTGCCGGTGCCGGTCATGGTCGCGACCAGGATGTCGGCTTGGGCACCGACGGCCGACTTGCGGCGTTCGGTGCGAAACCCGAGCGCCTTGAGCCGGCCGTCGAGCAGGTCGGCCATTTTCGCCAGGCCGGTCACATCGCCGCTCCCCGACTCGATCGACACCATGCGCTTGAGCGATTCGATCAGGGCGGGCTGTGCCCGGGTCGCGGCGTCGAGCAGCTGGGCGTCGGGCGCCGACAAGGCGGGGGTAGCGGCAAAACCAAGGGCCAGGACCAGGGCGAGGCCGGTGAGTCGGCCGGTATGACGAGCAGGCATCGAACACTCCTTTGGGTGACGCGCGGATTGTGAAGGCTGGTGGTGGCCAGCCGTATCGCGTCAGCGCTTCGTCGCCGTCGACACCCCCATGAGCGGGTTTCGATCCGTCTCGACCAGCCTCTACACTGGACCGAAACAACAAGACGAGATCGGGCATGTGGTTCGTGGGTCTGCTTTGCGGCTTCCTGTTGGGGGGCGCCTTCGAATCGCTGCCTTTGGCCTTGGTCTTCGGGATCGTCGGCGCGGTGGGCGCTGCACCGTTGCTTCGGGCGCTGCAAAGGCGGTCGATGGGGGCGGCGACCGTCGGGCCGCGCTCGGCTACCAGCCTGTGGTCGGATCCTTCGTCAGTCGCTGACCTCCGCCAGCAAATCGATGCGCTCGGCAGGCGCGTGACGGAGCTCGAAAAGGCCGCGCGCCTTGCCGACGAACCCGGCGCTGCCGTTGCCGGGCCATCGACGGTCCGGGTGGTAGCCACTTCGGAACTCGGCCCCCCGCCGTCTTCGTTCGCCGCTGCGCGTGCGGCAGATGCTGGCGAGCGAGCGCGAGAGCAAGCCGGTCCGTCGGCCGACAGCTCCGCGCTGGAGACGGCACTGCCCGCAACCGCGCCGCCGTTACTGTCGTCCTCGACGTCAGCGCCGTCACCAACGCCCTCGACGTCACCGCCACCGCCACCGCCGCCGCCGCGAGCTCCGGCTGTCCCGTGGCCGCAACGCCTGCCGGCGCCGCTGCGCAAGCTGCTGTTCGGCGGCAACACGCTGGTCAAGATCGGCGTGCTCATCCTGTTCCTCGGCCTGGCGTTCCTGCTCAGCTACACCGCCGAGCGCGTGACGGTGCCGGTCGAGCTGCGCTATGCGCTGGTCGCGCTGGCCGGCGCCGCGCTGGTCGGCCTCGGATGGTTCCTGCGCCGGCGCCGTGCCGATTACGCGCTCGTCCTGCAGGGCGCCGGCATCGGCGTCTTCTACCTCACGCCCCTGAGCGCGATGAAGCTCAGCGAGCTGCTGCCGCCGACCCTCGGCTTCGCCTTCCTGTTCGCCGTGGCCGTCCTGAGTGCCGTGTTGGCGGTGCTGCAGAACGCGCCCGTCCTGGCGATCGTCGCGGCGCTCGAAGGTTTCGCAGCGCCGGTGCTCGCGTCGACCGGCGCCAACCAGCCCGTCGCCCTGTTCACCTACCTGCTGGTGCTGGACGTGGGAATCTTCCTGGTCGCCTGGTTCAAGGCCTGGCGACCGCTCAACCTGATCGGCCTGGTCGGCACCTTTACGCTGGCCGCGGGATGGGCGCACCGCTTCTACACCGACGCCCAATACCCGCTGGTGCAGCCGTTCCTGATCGTCTTCTTCGTACTGTTCGCCATGATCGGCCTGTTGTTCGCGCGGCGCACACTGGCCGAGCCGGCCATGCTCGCGACCGCCGCCCGTGTCGACGCCGATGTCACGCCGCTGGCCGCGGGCTCAGCCGCCGGCCTGGCGGCGGCAACAGGAGCCGACACGGCGTCCGCCACGTCCCAGCCGCTCGCCTCGCGCGCCGCCGCTGCCTTGCGCCGGGTCGGCCGGGTCGACAGCTCGCTCGTTTTCGGTGCACCGATGGCGGCGTTCGGGCTGCAGATGCTGATGATGCGCGGCTCGGCATTCGGCGCAGCGATCTCGGCGCTCGCCTTCGGCGCTTTCTACCTCGGGCTCGGGCGCTTCGTCTTCGCCACCCAGGGAATCGGGCTGGCGCTGTTGGCCGAGGCCTATGCGATCGTCGGCGTCATCTTCGCGACGCTCGCCATCCCGCTCGGCTTCGAGGGCCAGTGGACGGGCGCCGCCTGGGCCATCGAGGCGGCCGGCATGTACTGGCTGGGCATCCGCCAGCAGCGGCCGTATTCGCGCGCCTTCGCCTTCGTGCTGGTCGTCGGGGCGGTGGTGCAACTGCTGCGGGCCGTCGCGGTCGTCGACATGGCGGGCGCGCCCGTTCTTCAGGGCAGCCTCATCGGCCCGATTCTGCTCGCCGCCGGTGTGTTCGCGATGTGGTGGCTGCAGCGCCGCGCCGGCCACGACCAGGGCGCCGGCCGGGAAGCACTCGCCGGCTCGGCGTTGCCCTGGATCGGTGTCGCGGCGCTGACGCTGCTGCCGTGGCAGACGCTCGCGCCGCCCGCGGCCGCCACCGCAACGGCGCTGATGTCGGTCGCGGTCTACGTCGTCTCGCTACGGTTCGGGCTGGCGCCGCTCCGCGCCATCGTCCACGCCCTGCAACTGCTCGCAGTGCTCGCCTTCATCGCCACCCTGCAGTCCGGGCCGAACGCCGGCAGCGGCGCCGCGCTCGACGCGGGGCGCTACGGAACGCTCGAGGCCGCGCTGATCGTGCTCAGCGTGCTGGCGACGACCGCCTGGTCGATGCGGCTGGCGCACCGCGCGGCCATCGCCGCGGGCACGGCACCGGTCTGGACGCTCGTGCAGATCGCAGGCGCCGTCGGTGGCGTCGCCCTGCTGCACCTGGCGATGCTGCTGGCGCTCGACCTCGGGCAGGTCGCGCTCGTCTGGCCGGTCACGGCGCTGATCGTGCTGTGGGTGGCGCTGCGCATCTCGCACCCCCCGCTCGCGGCTTTTGCCGGCGTGCTGCAGGGCGCCGCAGCCGTGCTGTTCCTGTTGCGCTACGCGTCCGGGAGCGTGACGGACGGCGGCGCGGACGCGAAGGCCTACGCCCACCTGGCGTTCTGGACGCCGCTGGCGCTCGGCCTCACCGGCCTGGTCGCCGGCGACTGGTTGCGCGGCGAGGCACGGCACGCCGTCGCCCCCGCGACATCGCTCGGCAGGAGGCGCTGGCCGAACTTGTGGTGTGCCCGCCCTGCCGTGCTCTGGCTGCCGGTCGCATGGGGCTTGCTCTGGTGGCTGGCGGCGTGGGTCGGTGAGAGCCGGCGCGTGCTGATCGTCCACGAACGTTTCGCGGACATCACCGCGGCGACGGTCGGCATCCTGCTGGTCACGTCGATCCTCGCCCATACGGTCGCCTCGCGCCGCGACTGGCGACAGCTCGGCCTGGCGCTGCTCGGCACCTTGCCGGCGCTGGTGCTCGTCGGCACGGATGCGCTGATCACGCCCACCTTCGCGGGCGGGCTGAACACCTATTGGCCGTCGTCCGGTTTCGGTTGGCTGGCCTGGCCGCTCGCGCTTGCCTGGCATCTGCGGCTGCTCCGGTCGGCGGAGCGCTGGGCCGCTCCGGCGTGGCTGGCGCCGTGGCATGTCGCGGGGCTGTGGTTCTTCCTGGCGCTGGCAGCCCGGGAGTGCCATTTCCAGGCCATGCGCCTCGGCGGCGACGATTCGCCCTGGCCGTCGCTCGGCTGGGTGCTGGCGCCGGCACTGGTGCTGTGGGCGCTGCGTTCGCCCGGCTTGCTGGCGCGCTGGCCGCTGGCTTTGCACCGCCGCCCCTACGTCGACATCGCGCTCGCGCCGGTCGCGGCCCTGCTGTTCGCCTGGTGCTGGCTGAGCAACCTGCTCGACCCGGGCAACGCGGCGCCGCTGCCTTACCTGCCGTTGCTGAACCCGCTGGAGCTGGCCGAGGCGCTGGTGCTCGCGGCGATCGCCCTCTGGTGGCGGGCGCGCTCCGGCACCGCCTGGCCGCAGTTGCCGACGACCACCGCCGCGCGGATCGCCGCCGTCACCGGCTGGGCGCTGCTCACCGGCATCGTGCTGCGCAGCTGTCATCACTACCTCGGCGTTCCATGGAGCGTCGATTCGCTCTACGCATCCTGGCCGACCCAGGCCGCGCTCTCCCTCACCTGGGCAGTGTGCGGCGTGGCGGCGATGGTGCTCGGCCACGGCCGGCGTTCGCGCCCGGTCTGGATCGCCGGGGCGGTGCTGATCGGTGTGGTCGTGCTGAAGCTCTTCTTCGTCGAGTTGGCCGACCAGGGCGGCCTGTTCCGCATCGTCTCCTTCATCGGCGTCGGCGCGTTGTTGCTGCTGGTCGGCTACTTCGCCCCGGTGCCGCCGGCGGGCGCCGGAATCAAGGCGGCGGCGGCGTGAACGGCCGGTGTCGTGCCGGTGCAGCGAAGCCGGCAGCAGCTGTCGCGACCGCGTCGCCGGCCGCGAAGACCTCGGCCACCGAGGTCGGCCGCGACACCAGTGCTCGCTTGTTCCTCTCGCTGATGGCAGCGTTGCTCGTGGTCCTACTGGCGACAGTGCC
>CAXTDH010000255.1:0-5332 GCA_964242405.1 uncultured Rhizobacter sp.
GGTCTCCAAACTCAAGAACGACGCGAAGGTGATCTGACATGGCTGCACTCGTTATCGCCGAACACGACAACACGAGCGTCAAGGGCGCTACGCTCAACACCGTCAGCGCTGCGCTGCAATGCGGCGGTGACGTTCACCTGCTGATTGCGGGTACGAATGCGGCTGCGGCTGCCGCTGCGGCGGCGGGCATCGCCGGTGTGGCCAAGGTGTTGCACGCGGATGCCGCGGGCCTGGAGCACGGCCTTGCCGAGAACGTCGCGGCGCAGGTCCTCGCACTCGCCAAGGATTACAGCCACATCCTGTTCCCGGCGACGGCGGCGGGCACGAATGTCGCCCCACGGGTCGCGGCCAAGCTGGATGTCGGCCAGATCTCGGACATCACCAAAGTGCTGGCAGCGGATACCTTCGAGCGGCCGATCTACGCCGGCAATGCGATCGCGACGGTGCAGAGCCTGGACGCGATCAAGGTGATCACCGTGCGCACGACCGGCTTCGATCCGGCGGCGGCGACGGGTGGCCAGGCGCCGGTCGAGACGATCTCGGCGACGCCGGATTCGGGCCAGTCGACCTTCGTCGGCAGCGAGATCGCCCGCAACGACCGGCCGGAACTCACCGCAGCGAAGATCATCGTCTCCGGCGGCCGGGCCATGGGCTCGAGCGACAAGTTCAACGACGTGCTGACGCCGCTGGCCGACAAGCTCGGTGCCGCGCTGGGAGCCAGCCGGGCAGCGGTCGACGCGGGCTACGCGCCCAACGACTGGCAGGTCGGGCAAACGGGCAAGATCGTTGCGCCGCAGCTCTACATCGCCGCCGGCATCAGCGGCGCCATCCAGCACCTGGCGGGCATGAAGGACAGCAAGGTGATCGTTGCGATCAACAAGGACGCCGAGGCGCCGATCTTCTCGGTCGCCGACTACGGGCTGGAGGCCGATCTGTTCGCCGCCGTGCCGGAACTGGTCAAGGCGCTCGGCTGATCGATTATCGGCCCGAGCTGACACAAGAGGGCGCGCAACGCGGGTTGTGCGCCCTTCGCTTATCTGGAGACACAAGATGACGTATCGCGCCCCCATCAAGGACATGCTGTTCTGCATGAAGGAGCTCGCCGACCTCGAGGCCGTCGCGCAGTTGCCGGGTTTCGAGGATGCCGGACTCGAGACGGCACAGGCCGTGCTCGAGGAGTGTGCCCGCTTCAACGAAGGCGTCGTCGCGCCGCTCAATGTCGTCGGCGACCGGGAGCCGTCTTCCTGGAAAGACGGTGTCGTGACCACCACCCCCGGGTTCCGCCAGGCGTTCCGCCAGTTCGGCGAAGGTGGCTGGCAGGGGCTGCAGCACCCGACCGAGTTCGGCGGCCAGAACTTGCCGAAGACGATAGGCGCCGCCTGCATCGAGATGGGCAACAGCGCCAACCTGAGCTTCGCGCTCTGCCCGATGCTGACCGACGGCGCCATCGAGGCGCTGCTGACGGCCGGTACGCCGGAGCAGCAGCAGCTCTACCTGCCGAAGATGATTTCCGGCGAGTGGACGGGGACGATGAACCTGACGGAGCCGCAGGCGGGCTCCGATCTGGCGCAGGTGCGCACGCGGGCCGAGCCTCAGCCCGATGGCAGCTTCAAGCTCTTCGGCACCAAGATCTACATCACCTACGGCGAGCACGACATGGCGTCGAACATCGTCCACCTGGTGCTGGCGCGCGTCTCGGGCGCGCCGGAGGGCGTCAAGGGCATCAGCCTCTTCATCGTGCCGAAGTTCCGCTTGGCGGCGGACGGCTCGGTCGGTGAACGCAACGACGTGCAGTGCGTCAGCATCGAACACAAGCTCGGGATCAAGGCAAGCCCGACGGCGGTGCTTCAGTTCGGTGACGCCGGCGGCGCCACCGGCGAGTTGATCGGGCAAGAGAACCGCGGCCTCGAGTACATGTTCATCATGATGAACGCGGCCCGCTACGCCGTCGGCGTCCAGGGCATCGCGGTTGCGGAGCGGGCCTATCAGAAGGCGGCGGCGTTTGCGAAGGAGCGCATCCAGTCCCGTCCCGTCGACGGCTCCCTGCCCGGCAGCGGCGCCATCATCCACCACCCCGACGTGCGCCGCATGCTGATGACGATGCGGGCCTATACGGAAGGCTGCAGGGCGATGGCAATCGCTGCGGCGGCCGCGTTCGACGCAGCCCACCACCATCCGGATGCCGATGCCCGCAAGGAGAACCAGGCCTTCTACGTGTACATGGTGCCGCTGATCAAGGGCTACAGCACCGAGATGAGCGTCGAAGTCGCGAGCCTCGGGGTGCAGGTGCACGGCGGTATGGGCTTCATCGAGGAAACCGGTGCGGCGCAGTACCTGCGCGACTCTCGCATCCTGCCGATCTACGAGGGCACGACCGCCATCCAGGCGAACGACCTGGTCGGCCGCAAGACCGCCCGGGACGGTGGCCGTACGCCCAAGGCGATCGCCGCCCGAATCGCCGCGACCGAAGCGCAGCTGGCGGCCAGCGGCAGTGCCGCGGCGAAGTCGATGGGCCGACGGCTGGGCGCCGCCCGCGAGGCCTTCCTAGAGGTGGTCGACTTCATGGCCGGTCGCGCCAGGACGAACCCGAACGCCGTCTATGCCGGCTCGGTGCCGTACCTGATGCTCGCCGGCAACCTGGTGGCCGGCTGGCAGATGGCGCGCGCCCTGCTCGCTGCGGAAGCTCAATTGGGCAATGCCCAGGGGCAGGGCGATGCCGCCTTCCTCCAGGCCAAGGTGGCCACCGCTCACTTCTACGCGGAGCACCTGTTGTCGCGTGCACCCGGCGTTCGCGATTCGATCGTCGATGGGGCCGAGAGCGTCATGGCGTTGGCGCTCGATGCCTTTTGACGACGCGCTCTGACCACCCGCTGACAACATTCGTATCCGGAGTTCTTTGCATGCCCATGCCCGCTGCCCTGTCTCGCCTGGCTCTGCCGATCATCGGCTCGCCACTCTTCATCATCAGCAATCCTAAGCTCGTCATCGAGCAGTGCAAGGCGGGGGTGGTCGGTTCGATGCCGGCGCTGAACGCGCGGCCGGCGGAGCAGCTCGACGAGTGGCTCGCCGACATCACCGAAACGCTCGCTGCCCACGACCGTGACCACCCGGACCGGCCAGCGGCGCCCTATGCGATCAACCAGATCGTCCACAAGAGCAACGACCGCCTCGACCACGACATGGGCGTGTGCGCCAAGTACAAGGTGCCGATCGTCATCACCTCGCTCGGTGCTCGCACCGACGTCAACGAAGCCGTCCATGCCTGGGGCGGGGTGGTGCTGCACGACGTCATCAACGACTTCTATGCCCGCAAGGCGATCGAGAAGGGTGCCGATGGGCTCGTGCTCGTGGCGGCCGGTGCCGGCGGCCATGCAGGCGTCAAAAGCCCGTTCGCGCTCGTCCAGGAGATTCGTGAGTGGTTCGACGGCCCCATCGCGTTGAGCGGTGCGATCGCGACCGGCGGCGCCGTGCTGGCCGCCCAGGCCATGGGCGCCGACTTCGCCTACATCGGCTCGGCGTTCGTCGCGACCGACGAAGCACGGGCGGCCGACGGCTACAAGCAAGCGATCGTCGATGGTAGTTCCGACGACATCGTCTACAGCAACCTGTTCACCGGCGTCCACGGGAACTACCTGAAGCCGTCGATCATCGCCGCCGGCATGGATCCGGACAATCTCCCGCAGTCCGATCCGAGCGCCATGAACTTCGGCGGCGACGGCGTCAAGAAGAAGGCCTGGAAGGACATCTGGGGTTGTGGTCAGGGCATCGGTGCCGTGAAAGAGGTCGTGCCGGCCCGCGAGTTGATCGGCCGTCTGCGCCGCGAATACGAGGCGGCGCGGGCGCGGCTGGCGCTGTCCTGATCGGCACCTGCCGGTACAGCCGATGGGCGGTTCACGGCCACCTTCCGCCGCGTGATCGCCGTATCGCCGGCAGGGCGGGCCGGCACGACGCCGGGCGCTGTGCAGGCGGATGGTAAAGTGTCGCCCTGATTTGAATCTACAGCTCCTTCCCGTCCCTCGCCTGCTAGCAGCCGAGGCGGGTCGCTAGTCCGCCAGTCGGCAAAGCCGTGTCGCGGAAGGTTTTCCACAACCCACTACAGCGCCGCAGACCGGTGCGAAAGGTGAGCGAGATGATGCAGGAATCCAGGTCGAGTTCGTACCTGTTCGGTGGCAATGCGCCGTATGTCGAAGAGATGTACGAGGCCTATCTCGACAATCCGGGATCGGTGCCCGAGAACTGGCGCACCTATTTCGATGCGCTCCAGAATGTGCCGGCCGCCGACGGTACCGACGCCCGAGACGTCGCCCATGCGCCGGTCGTCGAATCGTTCGCCCAGCGCGCCAAGTCCAACACCTTCGGCACCAAGGCGTCGACCACCGACCTGGCCATCGCCCGCAAGCAGGTTCACGTCCAGTCGCTGATCGCGGCCTATCGGTCGCTCGGCTCGCGCTGGGCCGACCTCGATCCGCTCAAACGCCAGGAGCGGCCGAAGATTCCGGAGCTCGAGCCGGCGTTCTACGACCTGACCGAGTCCGACATGGACATCGTCTTCAGCGCCACGAACACCTACTTCTCGACCGCCGACCACATGACGCTGCGCGAGATCGTGCAGGCGCTGCGGGAGACCTACTGCGCCTCGATCGGTGCCGAGTACATGCATGTCACCGAGCCGGTCGAGAAGCGCTGGTGGCAGCAGAAGCTCGAATCGATCCGCTCGAAGCCGAGCTTCGATGTCGAGGCCAAGAAGCACATCCTCGACCGCCTGACCGCCGCCGAGGGCCTGGAGCGCTACCTGCACACCAAATACGTCGGCCAGAAGCGCTTCTCGCTCGAAGGTGGTGAGAGCTTCATCGCCTCGATGGATGAGCTGGTGCAGCGCGCCGGCGCCAAGGGCGTGCAGGAAATCGTCATCGGCATGGCCCACCGCGGCCGGCTCAACGTGCTGGTCAACACCCTCGGCAAGATGCCGAAGGACCTGTTCGCGGAGTTCGATCACACCGCGCCCGAGGCGTTGCCCTCGGGCGACGTGAAGTACCACCAGGGTTTCTCGAGCGACATCACGACCGGCGGCGGGCCGGTGCACCTGAGCCTGGCGTTCAACCCCTCGCACCTCGAGATCGTCAACCCGGTGGTCGAGGGTTCGGTCAAGGCACGGCTCGACCGGCGTGGCGACACCGACGGCGATTCGGTGTTGCCCATCATCGTCCACGGCGATGCGGCGTTCGCCGGCCAGGGCGTGGTGATGGAGACGCTGGCGCTCGCCCAGACACGCGGCTACTACACCGGCGGCACGGTCCACGTCGTCATCAACAACCAGATCGGCTTCACCACC
>CAXTDH010000256.1:0-5318 GCA_964242405.1 uncultured Rhizobacter sp.
GCTGCCGCTGGCCTTGCCGGGGCTCGGCCTGGCCGACGAACAGGCGCTCGCCCGCGCCCTGCTCGCCAGCGGCGCCGGCATCGGCGAGATGAACTGCGTGCGCCGCCACCTCTCCGCCATCAAGGGCGGCCGGCTGGCTGCGGCCTGCCACCCGGCCCGGGTCGTCACCCTGCTGATCTCCGACGTGCCGGGCGATTCGCCGATCGACATCGCCTCGGGCCCGACCGTCCCCGACCCCACCGCCTGCGCCGATGCGCTCGCCATCCTCCGGCGCCACGGCATCGACCTGCCGTCAGCGGCCCTCGATCTGCTGGCAAGCGGCCGCGGTGAATCGATCAAGCCCGGCGACCCCCGCCTGGCGCGCGCCGAAGTGCGCATGATCGCCACGCCGCAACGGGCGCTGGAGGCCGCCGCGCAGGTCGCGCGGGAGGCCGGCCTGGCCGCGCACATCCTCGGCGACGCGCTCGAAGGCGAAGCGCGCGATGTCGGCACGGTGCTGGCCGGCATCGCCCTTCAGGTCGCCCGACGCGGCCAGCCGTTCAGCGCGCCGTGCGTGCTGCTGTCGGGCGGCGAAACCACCGTGACGGTCCGCGGCAACGGCAAGGGCGGCCGCAATGTCGAATGCCTGCTGGCCATGGGCATCGCCTTGGCCGGCCAGCCCGGCATCCACGCGCTGGCCGGCGACACCGACGGCGTCGACGGCCAGGAGGAGATCGCCGGGGCCTTGCTCGGCCCGCAAACGCTCGCCCGCGCCTGGGCCTCGGGACGCAAGCCGCGCGACGCACTCGCCGACAACGACGGCCACGGCTTCTTCAGTGCACTCGGCGATTCGGTCGTCACCGGGCCGACGCTGACCAACGTCAACGACTTCCGGGCGATCTTGATCGAGGCCGACGACGAACGCCCGGCCCGGCCGCCAAGGAACGCCGAGTCGTCCGACGGCCAACATTGAATCGGGGTTGTCGCCGCCGCCGCCGCGTGGTGTGGCGCTGCGCCGACCGGTTCGGCGAACATCGGGAATCGATCAGGCGCGCGTCGCCTCGGGGGCCGAGAAGAGTCGATTGCGCGCGGACCGGGTGATCGCTTCCACACACGGGTGCGTGATGCGGCGCTCGATCGAGATGGCGTAGAACTCGTCCACCAGGTCGGTCGCGCGACCGAGCACCCGGACGCCGTGGGTGGCGGAGGTTTCGTCGTCGATGACGGCGGGCGCCATGAAGACGCCGCGGCCTTCCCGGCCGAAGGCGTTGATGAGCGCACTGTCGTCGAACTCGCCGACGATGTTCGGGCGGATGTCGTGCAAGGCGCTCCACTGGTCGAAACGGCGCCGCGCCGCGAAGCCGTCGCTCTGGACGAGGAAAGGGGCGCCGCGCAGGTTGTCGGGGAAGCGGCCGGCGAGCGTCGCCGCGAGTTTCGGCTCGCAGAGGAACGACATGGCCGACGTTCCGAGCGAGTGATTGAAGGCCCGCACACTCAGTTGCCGGCCCATCGGCTCATCGGCGAGCACCAGGTCGAGCCGGCGGATGGCGAGCTGGCCGAGCAGATCGTCGAACCGACCCTCGTGGCACATCAGCCGCACCGAGGCGTCGATCGACCAGGCCGGTTCGAGCAGCCGGTAGGCCACCGCTTTCGGGATCGAGTCGGCGACACCGACGCGGAACTCCAGCCCCCGGGCCGTTCCGCTCGCCGCGCTCATCGCCGCCTCGAGCTCCGCGCCCAGCGAGAAGATCTGCTCGGCATAGCGCAGCGCGGTATGGCCCGCTTCGGTCAACTCGAGCCGCCGGCCGCGCTTGGCGAAGAGCGCACAACCGAGCCGGGCCTCAAGCAGCTTGATCTGGCCGGAGAGCGTCTGCGGGGTGGTGTGCAGCTGCTCGCCGGCCCGCATGATGCCGCCGGCCTTGGCGGTTGCCCAGAAGTAGTAGAGGTGCTTGTAGTTCATCACCCTCATCATGCGACAGGCCGGGGCCGAACTGCGGTCAAGCCGATGAACGACGGGCCCGGGTCGCCCGCGACCGGATGTTGAGCACCTCGACACCGAGCGAGAACGCCATGGCCGCGTACAGATAGCCCTTGGGGATGTGCACGTCGAAGGCTTCGGCGATCAGCGCCATGCCGACCATCACCAGGAAGGCGAGCGCCAGCACCTTGGCCGAAGGATGGCGGTCGACGAAATCGCCGATCGGCTTGGCGGCGAACAGCATCACGGCCACCGACGCGATGACCGCCGCGACCATGACGATCAGCTGATCGACCATGCCGACCGCGGTGATCACCGAGTCGAGCGAGAACACGATGTCGATCACCGCGATCTGGGCGATGATGGCCCAGAACGCGCCCTTGCCACCGCCCGAAGCCTCCTGCGGCGCGCCAGCCTCGTCCCGTGCTTCGACCTGGACGAAGATTTCGTGCGACGCCTTGTAGAGCAGGAACAAGCCGCCCAGCAGCAGGACGAGGTCGCGGCCGCTGATGTCGTTGCCCAGCACCGTGAAGAGCGTGCGGGTCAGGCCCATCACCCAGGTCAGCGCAAACAGCAGCGCCAGGCGCGACAGCATCGCGAAGCCGAGGCCGAGCTGGCGCGCACGGTCGCGCTGCGCCTGCGGCAGCCGGCCGACCAGGATCGAGATGAAGATGATGTTGTCGATGCCGAGAACGATCTCGAGCGCCGTCAACATGCCGAACGCGATCCACACGTTCGGGTCGGACAGGAATGCCAGGTCCATGGTCAGTCAATCGGCCGATCATCGACCACAGGGTTGTTCAAACGCATCCGCCGCTGCGGGCGACGGATGTGCTTTCGGTTCGTCAGACAGACGATGTCAGGCGGCGATCAGGCGTGGCTGCGCGCGGCCCGTCGTCACATCCGGCCGGGAGAGCGCCGTCAAGCGGTCGCTCGCCTGCCGAAGCGACAGCTTGATCGCCTCCTGCCACGTCCTGGCGGTCGACGAGATGATGACCCGATCCGACTTGCCGGCCTTCATTTCGACGACGCAGCGCTTGCCGAGCCCGTCGGCCGGCGTGCCGATCTCGGACAGCGTCATGCTGATCCGCGGCAGGATTTCCCGCAGTCGACGCAGGGTCTGACGGGCATGGTGTGCGGCGAGCAGTAACAAGGGGCGCCGGATCTTGCCGTTGCCAATATGGACCTTGATGCGCATTTCGATCTCCGTGGGTTGAACGAAGGCGCAGGTTAGGTTGTTCGATGCGTCGTGAAAATCAAAAAGATCGTTGGCATTGCGAAGAAAAATTCGCAGTGTCGTTCTGCGCCCAGTAACTCGAGCCGTGCGCGAGCGCCCGATCGCTTCCTTCACCTAAAGCCCGATCGCTTCCTTGATCTTCGCCATCCCGAAGCCCAGCGCCTGCGCGAGGTTGACGTGCGGCATGACCGGCAACTCCTTCGGATCGACGCGCACATCGACGATCACCGGGCCCGGCGTCGCCAACGCCTGGCGCAGCGTCGGTTCGAGCTCCGTGGGCGCCTTGACCGTGTAGCCCTGCCCGCCGCAGGCCCGGGCGAAGGCGGCGAAATCGCAGTTCGGGAAGTTCGCGCCCTGGGTCGCCGGGTTGCCGGCAGCTTCCATCTCGAGGTGCACCATTCCCCAGGTGCCGTTGTTGAAGACCACCACCTTGATCGGCAGCCGGTGCTCGATCGCGGTCATGAACTCGCCCATCAGCATGGTGAAGCCGCCGTCGCCGCACAGGGCGATCACCTGCCGAGCGCGGTCGAGTGCCTGGATGCCGTTGGCCTGGCCGAGCGCCGTGCCGACCGCCGCGTTGTTAAACGAGGCGATCAGCCGCTGGCCGGCCTTGATGCGGATCCAGTTGCCGCACCAGAGCGTGACGTTGCCGGTGTCGACGACGAAGGAGGCGCCCGGGTCGGCCAGGTCGCCGACGAGCCGGGCCACGGCTTGCGGGTGGATGAGGTCGGCGTCGCGGTCGATGTCGGCGAGCTCGTCGAGCTTCTCGGCCCACTCCAGCTGGGCGCGTCGGCTGCGGTCGAAAAAGGCGGTGTCGGCCTTGGGCGCGGTCAGCTCGGCGAGGCGGGCCAGCGCCGGCCGTGCCGAACCGACGATGCCGAGGGCCACCGAGGTGCGGCGGCCGAGCGCCATCGCCCGGTAGTCGATCTGGATGACCCGGCCGTGGCTCGGCAGGAACTCCTTGTACGGGTAGTCGCTGCCGACGATCAGCAGCAGGTCGGCATGCGCGACCGCATCCACGCCCGGCCGGCCGCCGATCAGGCCGACGCCACCGACCCAGCGCGCCTGGTCGTGGGTCAGCATGTCCTTGGCGCGGAAGCTGTGGATCAGCGGCGCCTGCAGGCGGTCGGCCAGGGCGATCAGCTCCACCTCGGCGCCGCGTGCGCCAGTGCCGACGAGGATCGCCACCGACGTCGCCTTGTCGAGCAGCGCCGCGGCCTGGCGCAGGTCGTCCTCGGCCGGCTGCAGCTCGGGCAGCGGGCGCAGCGTGGCGGCGCTCGTCGCCCTGCTTTTGGTCGTCGCGCCGATGATGTCCTGCGGGATCACCAGATGGCCGACGCCGGGGCCGGCATAGGCATGGGCGATGGCCTCGTGGATCATCCCGGCGGCGTTTTCGGCCGAATCGAGTGCCGCGGTCGAGACGCTGACATCGCGGAACAGCAGCGTGTGGTCGGCCGTCTGGATGTACTCGGTGCCGCGCAGGTTGCCCGGCTGGCCGCCGGAGAGGGCGAGCACCGGTGCATGGTCGCGGCAGGCTTCGTAGAGGCCGGCGACGAGGTGGTTGCCGCCAGGCCCGGTGGTGCCGGCGCAGACCGCCAGGCGGCCGGTCAGCTTGGCCTGGCCGGCGGCGGCGAGCGCGGCGCCTTCTTCATGGCGCACGCCGACCCATTCCAGGCGGCCGTCCTTGCGAATCGCCTCGGTGAGCGGGTCGAGCGCGTCGCCGACGACGCCGAAGATCTGCCGCACGCCGTGCTCGGCCAGGGTGTCGACGAGGAGTTGGGCAACGGTTTTCGACATGGTTGACGCGTAAAGAAAGGCCTGAGTTCAGCAGACGACCTCATGTTGCTGCCGTGCGAAGCCGCCGGTGATCGGGCAAGCCGCTCATCCCTTGTCGGACACCGGCTCCCGGCTACCGGCACCGCAGCGCCGCAGCACGCGCAACGGAACGCGACACGTCGAGCGTCCACGCGTCGCCTGGCGCTGGTCAGCGTCGACGACAGTTATAGAGCCGGATTGTCACCAAGCCGTCCGTCCACGCACCGGGGTCGCCATCGTGTCACACGCCGTCATTGCGGCCGGCCAGTTGCCGGCTTTCGACCCAGTTGGGGCCGACGCCGCAGACAT
>CAXTDH010000257.1:0-5309 GCA_964242405.1 uncultured Rhizobacter sp.
TCCGGACCTTCCTCCCGTGCGCCCTTTCGGGCCTTGCACCGGCGGCGGTCTGGCTCGCTTCACGGGGCGGATTATCCTGCTCCCGACCCGTCGCTGCGGCGTCGGCGCAACAGTTCGGCGGAACGCGTGTCAGCGCAAGCGCCGACAAACTCGAATTCGTCAACCAATGCCAGTACGCCGCGTTCTAATACATGCCTCGCTTCAACGGCCCGTGATCAGTCGGGACGTCAGCCGAGTCGGCTCGAGAGGGTTAGTCACCTGGCTTGTCGCTGGACGCAGCCCTCACCCCCGTTACGAACAGGAGATCCACATGAAGATGAAATTTGCACTGACCGTCGTCGCCACCGTGAGCGCCGCCCTCTTCGCCCAGGCGAGCTTCGCCCAGGCATCGGCCCCGACCCGTGCCCAGGTGAAAGCCGAAACCAAGGCCTCCGGCGCCAACAAGGGCCCGGAGGGCGAAGCCCTCGGCATGCCTTCCAAGCCGATGGCCACGACCAGCACGGAAACGCGCGGTGAGGTCAAGGCCGAGACCAAGGCAGGCCCGAAGATGAAGGCAGGCGAAGCGCCGGGCGGCGAAGCTTCGGGAACCATGGGTGGCAAGTCGACGTCGACCAAGACGCGCGGCCAGCGCAAGGCCGAAACCCAGGCCGCCAAGATGAACGGCCAGCTCGAGCCGGCAGGTGAGCAGGCGCCGAACGCCGGCAAGACCAAGCAGTAAGTTCCCAGCCCCCCGGAGCGGCGCAGCCTGCGCCGCTGGCCAGGGTTGCAATGCAAGACAAGACAGCGGCCTCGTGCCGCTTTCTTTTTGCGCCTTCCTGATCGTCGGCGCTCAGTCGACGGTCTCGGCCGGGCCGACGAAGCGGACGGTGCGCGGTTTGTCGGCCGGCAGCAGCTCGAAGTGAGCCGCATGGCGCTTGAGCAGCCGGCTCGGCGACGCATTGCGGCTTTTCAGCAAGTCGTGCTGGCGCAGGGAAGCGCCGATGCCGTTCAGGTCGACCAGGCCGCCGTCGCGCAGTTCCGGCACGGCATCGAGGATGGCCGCCACCTCGGGTGGCAACGGCGCTTCGGACGACGGACGGGGCACGTCGCCCGACGGCTCCGGGGGAGCCGCACGCGCCCCCCTGGCGCCGCCGCGAGCGGGACGCGAACGCGTCGTCGAACTGGGCCGCGTCGCGGGTGGGGCAGCGCGGGACGCTCGCGCCGGCGCTTCGGGCTCCGGTCGAGTCTCGAGTGGCGGCAGCTTCGACGGGCCGCGGCTCCGACTGCTTCGGTGCGCCAGATCGACGAAGCCGTCATAGGCGAGCGGCGATTCACTGCCGGTCTTGCCGGCCTGGCCGATACCGAGCACCCGACAGCCCTTTTCCCGCAACCGCTGGGCCAGCGGCGCGTAGTCGGAGTCGCTCGAGGCGATGACGACGACGTCCGGGCGTTCGGTCAGGGCGAGGTCGATCGCATCGACAGCGAGGGCGATGTCGGTCGAATTCTTGCCCGTCGGCACATTGACCATCGGCCGGATGGCATGACGGCGGAAGATATCCATCAGCTCCGTCGCCTTTTGCGGGCTGCAGTAGGCGCGCCGGAAGTGGATCGCGCCGTGGTTCTTCAGCAAGTGCTCGATCGCCTGCTCGATGACGTCGGCCGACAGGTTATCGGCATCGATCAACAGGGCGACGCGGCCCGGGCGGTGGTCGGAGCTGCCCATCACGCGGCCTCCACCTGTCGCCAGGCGACGGTTTCGCCGCCGCGCAGCGGCCTGAGGCTCGCTTCACCGAAGGGCAATGACTCCGGCAAGCGCCACGATTCGCGCCGCAGGGTCACCTGCGTGGTGTTGCGCGGCAGGCCGTAGAAGTCCGGGCCGTTGAAGCTGGCGAAGGCTTCAAAGCGGTCGTCTAGCGCGTCCGCGGCATCGAAGGCCTCGGCGTAGAGCTCGAGCGCCGACGAGGCGGTGTAGCAGCCGGCACAGCCGACGGCGTGTTCCTTGAGCGCGGTGGCATGCGGTGCGCTGTCGGTGCCGAGGAAGAACCGTGTGCTGCCCGAGGTCACCGCCTCGACGAGGGCCTGGCGGTGCGACTCGCGCTTGAGCACCGGCAGACAGTAATAGTGAGGGCGTATGCCGTTCATGAAGATCGCGTTGCGGTTGTAGAGCAGGTGATGGGCCGTGACGGTCGCGCCGATCGGGCCGTCGGCTTCGGCCACGTACTGCGCCGCCTCACGGGTGGTGATGTGTTCGAACACGATCTTGAGCTCGGGAAAGTCACGTCGCAATGGCACCAGCCGGGTGTCGATGAACGCCTTTTCGCGATCGAACAGGTCGATGTCGGCATCGGTCACCTCACCGTGCACCAGCAGCGGCACGCCCAGGCGCTGCATCGCCTCCAGCGTGCGGTGGGTCCGCCGCAGGTCGGTGACGCCGGCATCGCTGTTGGTCGTCGCGCCCGCGGGGTAGAGCTTGACGGCGACCACCCCGGCATCCGCGGCGCGCTCGATCTCCTCGGGCGGCAACGAATCGGTGAGGTAGAGCGTCATCAACGGCTGGAAGGTCAAGCCGGCGGGCAAGGCCGCCATGATGCGGTCACGGTAGGCGAGCGCGGCGGCAGCGGTGGTGACCGGCGGGCGCAGGTTGGGCATGACGATCGCCCGCGCGAACTGGCGGGCCGAATCGGGCAACACGGCTGCCAGGGCAGCGCCGTCGCGCAGGTGCAGGTGCCAGTCGTCGGGGCGGGTGAGCGTCAGCGACGAGGGGCGCGACGAGGGTTCGGAGAGCGTCTGCATCGGCCGATTCTCGCAGCCAGACGCCGCCCGCCCTAGCCGCCCGCCCGGTGCTGCGCCGTCTCAGCCTAGTGCTGCAGGATCTTCGACAGGAACTCCCGAGCCCGCGGCGACCTGGCCTCCGGGTCGATGAAGAACTCGCGGCTCGGGCAGTCCTCGACGATTCTGCCGGCGTCCATGAAGATCACCCGGTGACTGACCTTCTTGGCAAATCCCATCTCGTGGGTGACGCACATCATCGTCATGCCCTCCTGCGCGAGCTGCACCATCACGTCGAGCACCTCGCCGACCATCTCCGGGTCGAGCGCCGAAGTGGGCTCGTCGAACAGCATGACGATCGGGTCCATGCTCAGCGCCCGGGCGATCGCGACCCGCTGCTGCTGGCCGCCCGACAGCTGGCCGGGGTACTTGTCCTTGTGGACCATCAGGCCGACCCGGTCGAGCATCTTCAGGCCGCGAGCCCGCGCATCGTCGGGCTTGCGGCCGAGCACCTTGATCTGCGCCAGCGTCAGGTTCTCGGTCACCGAGAGATGAGGAAACAGCTCGAAATGCTGGAACACCATGCCGACCCGCGCCCGCAGCTTCGGCAGGTTGGTCTTCGGGTTCGAGATGGAGATGCCGTCGACGACGATGTCGCCCTTCTGGAACGGCTCCAGCGCATTGACCGTCTTGATCAGCGTCGACTTGCCCGATCCCGACGGGCCGCAGACGACCACCACCTCGCCCTTGCGGATCGAGGTGCTGTTGTCGGTCAACACCTGGAACTGCCCGTACCACTTCGAGACGTTCTTGATGTCGATCATGGATTGCGTGCTGGGTGTCATGGTGGTGTGGCCTAGCGGATGATGGCGATCTTCTTCTGCAGCCGGCGCACCAGCATCGACAGCGAGAAGCAGATGATGAAGTAGACGACGGCCGACAGCAGATAGGTCTCGACCGGCCGGTTCAGGTTCTTGCCGGCCGTCTCGAAGCCCTTCAACAGGTCGTAGGCACCGATCGCGTAGACGAGCGACGTGTCCTGGAACAGGATGATGGTCTGCGTCAGCAGCACCGGCAGCATGTTGCGAAAGGCCTGCGGCAGCACGATCAATTGCATGCACTGGCGGTACGTCATGCCGACCGCATAACCGGCATTCACCTGGCCGCGCGACACCGACTGGATGCCGGCCCGCATGATCTCGGAGTAGTAGGCCGCCTCGAACACCGTGAAGGTGATCATGGCCGACAACTCGCCCCGGTGGCTGGCCCCCCACTGCCCGGCGATGAACGAATAGAAGCCGCTCGGGATCAGCAGAAAGAACCAGAGGATCACCATCAGCAGCGGGATCGACCGCAGCAGGTTGACATAGGCCGTCGCGGGCAGCACCAGCAAGGGCTGGCCGGAAAGGCGCATCAGCGCCAGGGCGGTGCCGATCAGGATGCCGCCGACCATCGCGATCAGGGTCAACTGGATCGAGAACCAGAGCCCCTTCAGGATGAACGCGGAGACGAAGGTCCAGTCGAGGAACGAATAGTCGAGCGCGCTCACTTGGCGCTCCAGACCAGGCCCGGCACCCTGGCCCGGCGCTCGAGCACCGCCGCCAAGCGGTTGATGGCGAAGGCCGAGACGAAGTAGAGGATCGTCACCGCGAGATAGATCTCCTTGGTGTGCGAGGTTTCCTCCGACGCCTGCTGGGCGAAGAAGATCAGTTCGGAAATGCTGACCGCGAATGCGACCGACGAGTTCTTGACGATGTTCATCGACTCGCTCGTCAGCGGTGGAATGACGATCCGGAACGCCGCCGGCAGCAACACGTAGCGGTAGGTCTGCGCGAGCGTCAGGCCGGTCGCCAGGCCGGCGTAGCGCTGGCCGGTCGGCAAGCTCTTGATGCCCGCCTTGATTTGCTCGGCGATGCGAGCCGAGGTGAAGAAGCCGAGCCCGAAGACGACCAGGATGAAGCTGGGCACCGACTGCAGCGGCGTGAACAGCCGCGGAAAGACGTGATACCAGAGGAACAGCTGGACGATCAGCGGAATGTTGCGGAACAGCTCCGTCCAGGCCTCGCCGAAGAATGCGAGCGCCTTGTTCGGCAGCGTGCGCATGATGCCGACCGCGATGCCGACGACGAGTGCGATCACCAGTGAAAGCGCGGCGACGGCCAACGTCCAGCCCCAGGCGGAGATCATCCACCGAAGGTAGATCTGCCCGCCGCCGTTGTCCTGCAGGAAGACCTGCCAGTCCCAATTACCCAAGGCTCGCTCTCCCGCGAAACGTTTCAGCTCATGACACCGCCGGCCCGGACGGCTGAGGCCGGCGGCGTGTGCATGGCGCTGGCAAAGGGCGGGCGGCCTGCGCGGCTCACCCGCAGCCGCTTACTTCTTATAGGCCTCGGCGGGCTTGTCGTTCGGCGTCGCGATCGCGAGCTTGAGCGCTGGCGACATCGCCATGCCGACCGTCGCATTGCGGGGCGGGACGGGCGAGAGGAACCACTTGGTGTAGATCTTTTCGAGCTCACCGCTCTTCATCAGGCCCATCACGGTGTCGTCGACCAGCTTCTTGT
>CAXTDH010000258.1:0-5286 GCA_964242405.1 uncultured Rhizobacter sp.
CCGCATTCCCCAAACCGTTCAGTGAGACATCCCCATGCGTGAAGCCGTCATCGTTTCCACCGCCCGCACCCCCATCGGCAAAGCCTTTCGCGGTGCCTTCAACGCGACACCCTCGCCCACGCTCGCTGGACACGCGATCAAGCATGCCGTGCAGCGCGCCGGGCTCGAAGGCGGCGAGGTCGAAGATGTCCTCATCGGCGCATCGCTGCAGCAGGGCGTGCAGGGCCTCAACATCGGGCGGCTCGCCGCGCTGCGCGCCGGGTTGCCGACGAAGGTTGCCGGCATGTCCATCGACCGCCAGTGCGGTTCCGGCCTGATGACGATCGCCACGGCGGCCAAGCAGATCATCGTCGACGGCGTGTCGATCGCGGTCGCGGGCGGCGTCGAGTCGATCTCGATGGTGCAGAACGACAAGTTGCGCATCGAGCCCGACATGGAACTCTTCTCGATGCACCGGGCGGCGTACATGCAGATGGTGGACACGGCCGATGTCGTGGCCAAGCGCTACGGCACGAGCCGCGACGTCTGCGACGCCTATTCGCTGCAGTCCCAACAGCGCACCGCGGCGGCACAGCGCGAAGGGCGCTTCGATCAGGAGATCGTGCCGCTGGCCTCGAAGATGGCCTACGTCGACAAGCAGACCGGCGCCCTCGAATACCGGGACGTGCTGCTCGAACGTGACGAAGGCAACCGACCCAACACGACGCTGGAAAGCCTGCAGGCGCTCAACCCGGTGAAGGGCCCGGGCTACAACGTGACGGCGGGCAATGCCAGTCAGCTTTCCGATGGGGCATCGGCGGCGGTGCTGATGGAAGCCAAAGAAGCCGAGCGGCGAGGCTTGCAGCCACTCGGTCGCTACGTCGGCATGGCCGTCCCCGGGCTCGATCCCGACGAGATGGGCATCGGGCCGGTCTTCGCGGTGCCTAGGCTCCTCGAACGCAACGGCCTTTGCATGGAAGACATCGGCCTCTGGGAGCTGAACGAAGCATTCGCGGTCCAAGTGCTGTACTGCCGCGACAAGCTGGGCATTCCCGACGACAGGCTCAACGTCAACGGCGGTGCGATTTCGATCGGCCACCCCTACGGCATGTCGGGCGCCCGCATGACGGGCCATGCGCTGATCGAAGGCAAGCGTCGCGGCGCGCGGTACGTCGTGGTCACGATGTGCATCGGCGGCGGCATGGGCGGTGCCGGCCTGTTCGAGGTCTATTGATGGCCTGAGCA
This sequence comes from uncultured Rhizobacter sp., assembly GCA_964242405.1. Lineage (GTDB taxonomy): Bacteria > Pseudomonadota > Gammaproteobacteria > Burkholderiales > Burkholderiaceae_C > LMDS01. Next base: position 1,225 of record CAXTDH010000258.1, read on the forward strand.
ACACGTCCCGGCCGGGTCGGCCGTGAGACTTCGAAAGGAAAAGCCGGCGCCGATCGGCTCACGGAGACAACATGAAAACTTCCCGCGCGACGAAGGCGACGCTATTCGCGCTGTTCCTCATCAACTTCCTGAACTTCTTCGACCGCGTGATGCCGGCGGTCGTCCTCGAGCCGATGCGCAAGGAGTTCGGACCCAGCGACACGATGCTCGGCTTGCTCGGCACGGCCTTCGTCCTCGTCTACGCGGTAGCCGGTGTGCCGCTGGGGCGCCTGGCGGACAAGGCGCGGCGCACGCGGGTGTTGGCGGGCGGCGTGTTCGTCTGGAGCCTGTTGACGGCTGCCGGCGGTGCCGCGACGAGCTTCGTCACGATGTTCCTGTTTCGGCTCGGCGTCGGCGTCGGCGAGGCCGCCTGTGCGCCGGCTGCCAACTCGATGATCGGCGACCTGTATCCCTCCGGGAAGAGAGCCCGGGCGATGGGGCTGTTCATGCTGGGGCTGCCGCTCGGCACCCTCGCCGCGTTCGCCATCGGCGGCTGGCTCGCGCAGCGATTCGGCTGGCGGTACGCCTTCTACATTGCCGCCGTGCCCGGCCTCGTGGTGGCGCTGTTCGTGCTGTTCCTGCCGGAGCCTGCCCGTGGCGGACAGGAGGCTTATCAGGTCGATGCGACACAGGCGGTCGAGCATCCATTTCGAAAATTGGCCGCGATCCGCACGTTGTGGTGGGTCACGATCTCGGGCGCGTCTTTTAACTTCGCATCCTATGCACTGAGCACGTTTCTCCCGGCGCTGATGATTCGCTACCACCACGCGACGGTCGGGCAGGCCGGTGGGGTCGGCGCCGTCGTCTTCGGACTGACCGGCCTGCTCGGGCTGACCCTGGGTGCTCAGGTTGCGGACCGGGTGCACCGCGCATTCCCGCGCGGCCGCCTGAAGCTGGGTGCGATCAGCCTGTTGTTGTCCGCGCCGCTGCTGTGGCTCGGGCTCGCCCGGTCTCCTGGCGAGATCGTCGTTACGACGGCCTTCCTGGCGGTCGGCTGGCTGCTTTGGTTCATCTACTACGTGACCGTCTACCCGACGGTGCAGGACGTGGTCGAGCCCCGGCTGCGCGCAACGGCCATGTCGTTGTACTTCTTCTTCCAGTACATCCTTGGCGCAGGTTTCGGCACGTTGATCACAGGCTTGCTTTCGGATCGGTTCGCCGCGAACGCCATGCGCGCGACTGGCGCGACGGAGATGTCGGAAGGCATGCGCGCGCTCGGCCTTCAGGGCTCGCTCGGCACGGTCGTTCCGCTCGCGGTGCTTCTGACCGGCATTGCGCTCCTTTTTGCCTCGCGCCACGTTGCGGCCGACGCCGCCAGGGCCGCCGGCACGAACGTGCCGATCGACCCGGCCGAATCCGCGAGTGGACTGACGCCCGTTGCCAGCCGTCAGTCATAGACACCTTTCCACCACCACCACGAGAACTGGAGACAAACCATGCAACGACAACACCTGCTACTCGGCTGCCTCGCCACCTCGATGCTCATCACGGCTTGCGGGGGGAGCGACGACGACCCCGAACGCGGCAGCCTCCTTGAAGAGCCTGCAACGATCACCACGTTGACGGTGGCGCAGATCGATGCGCTGACGGCCGCCCACGGCCAGCAGGCGTTGACCGGCAAGGCAAAGTGCGATGTCCAGTTCATCGCCATCAACTTCAACACGATCGGTGTCAAGTCGGAACCCGCCAATTCGTCGGGCGTCTTGATGCTGCCCGCCGGCCCCTGCGCGCAGACGGCGGCGCCGTTGTTGGCGTACTCACGCGGTACGGAGGTGAACCGCGACCGCACGCTCGCGAACCCGAACGACACCGAGACCGCCGCCCTGGCCGCCATCTTCGCGGCCCAAGGCTATGCGGTCGTGGCGCCTGACTACCTCGGCTACGCGAAGTCGACCTATACCTATCACCCCTACATTCACGCCGACTCCGAGGCGACCACGATGGTCGATGCGATTCGCGCGGCGCGCGCGGTGGTCGCCAAGTCCGGCGCACCGCTCAACGGCAAGGTCTTCGTCACCGGCTATTCCCAGGGCGGTCATGCGTCGATGTCCACCCATCGCGCGATCGAACGCGACTACGGCAACGAATTCCAGCTCGCTGCAGCGGCCCATCTCGCCGGGCCGTACAACGTCTCGGGTGGCTTCGCCGATGTGGCCCATCCGAGCAGCGGTTCGCAGTTCTTCGGACCGATGATGATCACGAGCTGGCAGAAGGTGTACGGCAACATCTACACCGACGTGAATCAGGTCTTCAAAGCGCCCTATGCGTCGTACATCGAGTCGTTGCTGCCGAGCTCCGGATCGACTTTCACGAACCTCGTCACCTCTGGCAAGCTTCCGGGCGGACCGGGGGTCACCGCGGTGCAGGCCAACGCGTTGATCTATCAGGCTTCGGCCATCGCGGACATCGCCTCCAATCCGAACAACCCGGTGATCGTCGACGCGAAAAAGAACAACCTGTTCGGCTGGAATCCGAAGGCGAGCACGCTGCTTTGCCAAGGTAGTGCCGATCCGATCGTGCCGTACGCGTTGAATCAGACGGTCATCAAGGCGGACTTCGATTCGCGCGGGCTGACCAACGTGTCGACCGTCGACGTCGATCCGTTCATCAAGGCCGCCTATGGCGTCAACGGGCAGGCTCCGACCGATCCGGCCAGTGAAGCGTTCGCGACCTACTACGGCAACTACCACGGCAGCTATGCCGTCGGGTTCTGCTACGTCCAGGCGCGGGCCTTTTTCGACGCGAAGAGGTGATTTCTTCGGCGGGCCTTGCGTCAATGGCCCGCCGCCACGGAAGACCTGTGATGACCGAACCCATCCCGCAGCCCAAGGGCGATCCCTTCCTCGGCAACATTCGCGCGCTCGACAGCAGCACGCCGTTGCAGTCGCTGATGCGGCTGGCTCGCATCCACGGGCCGATCTACCGGTTCGACTTCTTCGACAAGCCGGTCATCATCGTCAGCTCGCAGGAGCTGATCGACGAACTCTGCGACGAGCGCCGCTTCGACAAGCGCGTGCACGGCGATCTGATGCGCATTCGCGAGTTCGGCGGGGATGGACTCTTCACCGCGAAGACCTACGAGCCGAACTGGGGGCTCGCGCATCGCCTTCTGATGCCGGCCTTCGGGCCCATCGGTGTGCGCGACATGTTCGATCAGATGCTCGACGTTGCCGATCAGATGCTGGTGAAGTGGGAGCGCTTCGGCCCGGCGGTGCCGATCGACGTGGTCGACGACATGACACGTCTGACGCTCGACACGCTCGCACTGTGCGCCTTCGATGTGCGCTTCAACAGCTTCTACCAGAACGAGATGCACCCGTTCGTCGGCGCCATGGTCGCGGCGCTGAAGGAATCCGGCGCGCGAGGTCGTCGCCCGCAGATCGCGACACGAATGCTGGTTCGCACGAAACGCGCGTACGAGGACGCCGTCCGGCTGATGCACGACGTGGCCGATGGCGTGATTGCCGAGCGCCGCCGCGATCCCGACGCGGCACAGAAGAAAGACTTGCTCGCAGCGATGCTGCAGGGCCGTGATCTGGTGACGGGTCTCGGGCTGCCGGACGAGAACATCCGCTTCCAGCTGGTGACGTTCCTGATCGCCGGGCACGAGACCACCAGCGGCCTCTTGTCGTTCGCGCTGCACTTCCTGCTGAAGAACCCCAGGGTGCTCGCGAAAGCGCGCGAGGAGGTCGATGCCGTGCTGGGCGACGAGGCACCGCGCGCCGAGCATCTTGGACGCATGCGTTACGTGGAGCAGGTGCTCATGGAGGCACTTCGCATCTGGCCGACGGCGCCCGCGTTCGCGCTCAGGCCTCTTGAGGACACGCTCCTCGCCGGGCGCTACGCCGTCACCAAGAAGGACTCCATCTTCGCGCTGCTGCCGATGCTGCATCGCGACCCGAAGGTCTGGGGCGGGGATGTCGAAGCATTTCGCCCGGAGCGCATGGAAGCGCAGACGATGGAGAAACTCCCGAACAACGCTTGGAAGCCATTCGGCAACGGGCAGCGCGCGTGCATCGGTCG
>CAXTDH010000259.1:0-5257 GCA_964242405.1 uncultured Rhizobacter sp.
GCCCAGGTGTTCACCGCCTGGGCCAGCGTGCAGCTGCAGGGGCTGCGCGCCAGCGACATCACGATCAACGCCTACCCGCTCTTTCATGTGGCGGGCGTGCTGCCGGCGTCGCTGGCATCGCTTTCGGCAGGCGTGGAAGTGATCATCCCGACCACGGCACTGCTGCGCAACAAGGCGGTGCTGGCCAACTACTGGCGGCTGGTCGAGGCTTACCGGCCGACGTCGCTGTCGGCGGTACCGACGGTGCTTGCGGCGCTCGCCAACGTGCCGTTGCGCGGCGCCGACATCTCGTCCATCGTCTTCTGCCGCACCGGCGCCGCCGTGCTCGCGCCGGAACTCGCGGCGCGCTTCGAGCGGCTGTTCGGCCTGCATGTGCACGAAAGTCTGGGCATGACCGAAATGGCCGGCATCTCGACCGTCACGCCACCCGGCGTCATCGGCCCGGCCGGTTGTGTCGGCTTCCCGATCCCCTATTCGCGGATGCGGATCGTCGCGCTCGACGCCGACGGCAATGCCAGCGGCCGGGACGTGCCTGCCGGCGAACCCGGCATGGTGCTTTTCAGGTCGCCGAACGTCTTCTCCGGCTTTCTCGACCCGGCCGACACCGCCAAGGCGTTCACCGCCGACGGCTGGCTCGCGACCGGCGACCTCGGCTGGATCGATGCCGACGGGCGGCTGAACCTGGTCGGCCGATCGAAGGACCTGATCATCCGCAGCGGCCACAACATCGACCCGAAGACCATCGAAGACGCGCTCGGCGCCCATCCGGCGGTGCAGCTCTGCGCCGCCGTCGGGGCACCGGATGCCTACGCCGGCGAGCTGCCGATCGTCTTCGCCACGCTCCGACCGGGTGCGTCGGCCAGCGAGGCGGAGCTGCTCGCCTTTACCGCCGCCCGGGTCGACGAAGCGCCGGCGCGACCGAAGGCGGTGGTGCTGATCGAGTCGATGCCGGTCACCAACGTGGGCAAGATCTACAAGCCGCAGTTGCGACTGGCGGCGGCCTGCCGGGTCGCCGAGGCGGCCATCGACGAGGCGTGTGCCGGGCTCGGAGGTGCGGAGCTCGGGCCCGACGCCGACAGGCGCCCGCGGGTCGTGCCGGACGACGAGCAATCGATCAGCGTCGTCGTCGATACCGCCGCCCTCGGCCCGTTGGCGGAGCCGCTGTGCGTCCGGCTCAGGGCACTGCTCGGACCGTTGCCGTTCAAGATGCGGGTCGTCAGTCGCTGACGTCGTCGATCGGTCGCGATGCGCCCGGCCGGCAAGTGGTCACCGCGGTGCCCTTGCGCGAGACGCGAGACGCGAGACGCGAGACGCGAGACGCGAGACGCGACTTTGGCGCCGGTAGGCCCCACCATTGCCCTGATGTCCGGACGGTAATCGACGCGCCGGCCGCCTGCCCGGCTCGATGGCGCTAGATTCACCCGCCAATACGAAGCCCACTGCCGAAATCTCGAAATCTGAAAGCCCGAACCCTGGCCCGGACACGCCAACCTGGAGACCCGGGAGCCCGGATTCGCAAGCCTCAAGGGCGGTCATCGAGGAAGCTGCCATGCCGATAGAACCACGCGCGCTCGTGCCTTTGCGCCTCAGCGATCGACCCCTGTACTCGTTTCTGGTGCAGTTCCCCGCGGTCTGCTTCGTCGGTACGCTGGTGACCGACATCGTCTACTGGCGGACACAGCTGTTCCAGTGGGAAACCTTCTCCGTCTGGCTGGTGGCCGCGGGTTGCCTGATGGCCGGTGTCGCCGGAATCGTCGGCTTGATCACCTTCATCGCCGACCGGCGCGCCCGGCTCTGGCATCTGGCCTGGCCGCATGCGCTCGTCAGCCTGTTGGCGGCGCTGCTGTCGGTGGTGAACGCCTTCGTCCACAGCCGCGACGGGTATACCGCTGTCGTGCCCGACGGCCTGACGCTCTCGGGGATCGTGGTCGTGTTGATGCTGGTGGCGACCGCGATGAGCTGGGACCGTGGCCTCTACCGGAACAAGGCAGGAGCAATGACATGAAGACAACGCCGCAATTCACGATTTCAGTGACCCACGGCACCGCGCGCTTCACGCTCAGCGGTGTCGCCGTCGGCATGGCCATGTTGCTGGCAGGCTGCGGCGGCAGCGGCACCATCGTCGAGCCCGACAGCCAGTACGGCGCCAAGCCCGCCCTGCCCGAGCCGCACGCCTACCTGATGCCGCCGATGAAGATCGCCCCGGCCGGCACCTGGGCAGCGGGCGAGACGCCGACCGTCGCACCCGGGTTGAAGATCCAGGCGCTGGCGACCGGCCTGATGCACCCGCGCTCGGTCTACGTGCTGCCCAACGGCGACATCCTGATCGTCGAGGCGAACGGGCCGAAGGCGCCGGTGAACCGCCCGAAGGACCTGATCATGGGCTGGGTCAAGTCGATCGGCGGCACCGGCGGCAAGGGCGGCAACCGGATCACGCTCGTCCGCCCAGCCAAGGGCGACGGCGCGCCCGAGGTGCGCACCGTCTTCCTCGAGCATCTCGATTCACCGTTCGGCGTCGCCCTCGTCGGCCACGACTTCTATGTCGCCAACGCCGACTCGCTGATGCGCTACCCCTACGTCGAAGGCGAGACGCGCATCTCGGCACCGGGCACCAAGCTCGCCGACCTGCCGGGCGGCCCGATCAACCACCACTGGACGAAGAGCCTGCTGGCGAGCGCCGACGGCGCCAAGCTCTACGTCGGCGTCGGCGTCGGCTCGAACAGCAACGTCGTCGAAAACGGCTGGCCGGCAGAAAAAGACCGGGCGTGCATCCTCGAGGTCGACCGCGCCACCGGCGCCACCCGCACCTTCGCCAGCGGCCTGCGCAACCCGAACGCGATGCAATGGGAGCCGCAGACGAAGAAGATGTGGGCGGTGGTCAACGAGCGCGACGAGATCGGCCCGAACCTGGTGCCGGACTACCTCACGTCGGTCAAGGAAAGCGGCTTCTACGGCTGGCCGTACAGCTACTACGGCAACCACGTCGACCCACGTGTCGTGCCGCAACGGCCGGATCTGGTCGCCCAGGCGATCTCGCCCGACTATGCCCTCGGCTCGCACGTCGCCCCGCTCGGGCTCGCGTTCAACAGCAGCAGCACCCTGCCCACCGCCTACCGCAACGGCGCCTTCGTCGGCGAGCACGGCAGCTGGGACCGCAGCCCGCTGAGCGGCTACAAGGTGGTGTTCGTGCCGTTTAGGGACGGCCAGCCTTCGGGCCCGCCGCAGGATGTGGTGACCGGGTTCGTCCGCCCGGACGACCGCGCGAACGGCCGACCGGTCGGCTTGGCGATCGACCAGGCCGGTGGATTGCTGGTCGCCGACGACGTGGGCAACGCCGTCTGGCGAGTCACGTCCGCGGCGAACCGCTGAGGACGAGCGTCAGTCTTGAACCGTTGAAGACCGGCGGCCGGCCCTCGGGATGCAGCGCCGCCTCGGAGCAGCACGCAGCGAGCTTGCCGGCCGACCCTGTGCGCCGCATCGCCGGCATCGACTTCGATGATGCGTCGCCGGCCGTCGCGCGAGCGCTGATAGGCAGCGTCCTGCTCGTCGACGGCGTCGGCGGGCGGATCGTCGAGACCGAAGCCTACGATGCCGACGACCCGGCATCGCACAGCCACGCCGGCCCCCGGCCGCGCAACGCATCGATGTTCGGGCCGTCCGGGCATGCCTATGTCTACCGTTCCTACGGCATCCACTGGTGCTTCAACATCGTCTGCCGTGAAGCAGGGCATGGCGCCGGCGTGTTGATCCGCGCGATCGAGCCGACCGACGGGCTGGCGTCGATGCGCGAGCGTCGGGGCTTGATCGACGAGCGGCTGCTGTGCGCGGGACCCGGCCGGGTGGCCTCGGCGCTCGGCATCAGCCGCGCGCACGATGGCCTGCCGCTCGACGAAGCGCCGTTCGAGTTGCGGCCGCCGACGGCCGGCGCAGACGTCGTCACCGGTGTGCGCATCGGTATCTCCAAGGCGCGTGACCTGCCGTGGCGTTTCGGGCTTGCCGGCTCGCCATTCGTCAGCCGACGGTTCGGATGACGGACGAGCCGCGCCGCGCCGCGACCGGGCTTTCAGGCCGTCGACATCTCCCCAGGGGACAGGGCCGAAGCGGACAGGGCCGAAGAGGGCGTAGCCGCAGTCGACGGCCCGGCGCTCGAGATTTCGCCAGTCGACACCCCGGCAGTCGATGTCGCCGCTGACGACATTGCCAGTATCTCGGCGATCAACCCCGCCTTCATCGCCTCCGCCCCTTCGTTCGAATGCTGGCAGGTGCCGGCCGCGGGGTGGCCGCCGCCGCCGTGGGCGAGCATCAGCATGCCGACGTCGACCGGGCTCGCGCGGTCGAAGATCGACTTGCCGACCGTGTAGACGGTGTTGAGCTTCTCCCGGCCCCAGAGCACGTGCAGGCTGATGTCGCACTGCGGGTACATCGCATACACCACGAAGCGGTTGCCGGCATGGATCGTGGCCTCGGCGCGCAGGTCGAGCACGACCAGCTTGCCGTGCACCTCGGCCACCCGCTCGATCTGGGCGCGAAACAACTGATGCTGGGCGAAGAACAGATCGACCCGCTCCCGGACGTCGGGCAGCGCCAGGATGGCCTCGATGCTCATGTCGCGGCAGCAGTCGATCAGCATCATCATCAGCTGGTAGTTGCTGACGCGAAATTCGCGGAAGCGGCCGAGGCCGGTGCGGGCGTCCATCAAAAAGGAGAGCAGCTCCCAGCCCTTCGGATGGAGGACGTCGTCGGCGCTGAAACCGGCCGAATCGGCCTTGTCGACCGCCTCCATCATCTCGGTGCTGACGCGCGGGAAGCGCTCGGCGCCGCCGTAGTGGTCGTACACCACCCGGGCCGCTGATTTGGCGTCGGGCTTCAGGATGTAGTTGGGCGTCGGCCGGCCGCCGTTGCGCACCGCTTCGCTCGCATGATGGTCGAAGCACAGGCCGCAGCCGGGCACGTAGGGCAGGTTGGTGATGATGTCGCGCTCGGTCACCGCCACCTTGCCGTCCTGGACGTCTTTCGGATGGTGGAAGACGATCTCGCCGAGGATGCCGAGCTCCTTCAGCAGCACGGCGCACACCAGGCCGTCCATGTCGCTCCGGGTGAGCAGGCGGTATTTCGTCGTCGGGTCGTCGGTCATGCAGGTCTCCAGGGCGCACGGAAGGGGCCGGTCGCCTGCATATCGGCCTGGACCGGCGCGGCTATAGCGCTGAACGACGGCGTGGGCCCGAGTGGCTCGAGCGCGGATCCGGACTGGCCCTGA
>CAXTDH010000260.1:0-5255 GCA_964242405.1 uncultured Rhizobacter sp.
CTGGCGGGCATGGTCGATCAGCTGCTCGAGCAGGAAGTGGGCGCGCTCGCCGCCCGCCGCAGCAATGACGGCCGACAAGGCGGCCAGCCACTGCCGTGTTTCCTGGCTGTCGGCATCGTTCGCGGCGGCGCCGAGGAAGGAGTCCGGTTGTGCGGACATGCAGGTCTCCATGGGTGCGCGCGTATCCGTTCAAGTGTCGCACATCGGCATCTTGATTTCAAATCGTGCGACTCAGTTTCATAATGCGGTTGCAGTGCCTGCCAGCCGCCTGTGTCTTATTCTGGCAGCAGCCTTGATAATGAGTCCATGGATGCCCTGCACCCGGCCCCTCTCGTCTCGTTGGCCAAGCGAACCTGGCCGGAGCGGATCTTCGGACGCTGGTGGCGCCGCCAGTCCGCGGCGCGGCAGGATCGCTTCGCGACGCTCGGCCCGCTCATCTCGGTACTGCTCTTCCTCGCGGCGATCATCTCGGCCTTTTGGTACCTGCGCAATGAGGAATTCGAGCGGGAGCAGGAATTCGTCAAGCGCGACACCGAAGTCGCCCAGCAGCAGATTCGACTGCGCCTGATCGAAAACCAGGAGCAGCTGCTGCGCATCGCCCGTGAGGTCGTGACCCGCACCGTCGACCGCGACCAGTTCCTGGCGCAGGCGGCCGAGTTCACCCGTGACCGGCCCGAGATCACGCACCTTGTCTGGGTGAACGGCGCGCGCTCGGTCCGGGCCAGCTACTCCGCCAGCATCGACCCCAGCGATGTCGGTGCGACGCTCGACGAAGCGGCCGACTCGCTGCCCGTCGACGGCAAGGACAGCGCACCGGAAGCCGCGTTCCGGGCAGCACGCGGCCAGCGCCTGCCGGTCTACTCCAGGCCGTTCATCGACGCACTCGGCAACCCGGTGTTCCAGATCCAGTTGCCGCTGCTCGAGCGCAGCAACTTCGGCGGCGTGCTGATCGCCGAGTACTCGATCGAAGGGCTGATGCGCCGTCATGTGCCCAAGGAGGTTTCGGGGCGCCATGCGATCACCCTGCTCGACAGCCAGGGCCGAACACTCGCCAGCACCGTGATGCAGATGCCGGGCGCCGCCAACCAGACCCGACCGGCGATCGTCTCCGAGGTGCCGATCTCGCCGGCCAACAACGGCCTGGTGCTGCGCGGCCAGGGCTACCGAACGTCTGTCGGCCTGATCAGCAACACCTTGTTCTGGATGGTGGCGGCGCTTTCGGCGCTGACGGTCTGGATGCTGCTGGGCACCTGGCGCCACATGGGCAGGCGGGTGCAGATGCAGAGCGCGCTGGTCACCGAGACCAACTTCCGCCGGGCGATGGAGAACTCGATGCTGACCGGCATGCGGGCCATGGACATGGAAGGCCGCATCACCTACGTCAACCCGGCGTTCTGCGTCATGACCGGCTTCGCCGAGGCCGAATTGATGGGCATCAAGCCGCCGATGCCGTACTGGCCGCACGACCGCCTGGAGGAGAACAAGCGCCTGCTGCAGCAGGAGTTGCTCGGCCGCAGCCCGGCCGGCGGCATCGAAGTCAAGGTGATGAGAAAGGACGGCTCGCTCTTCGATTCGCGGATGTACGTATCGCCCCTGATCGACCCGAAGGGCGCGCAGACCGGCTGGATGACCTCGATGACCAACATCACCGAGGCCAAGCGCATCCGTGACCAGTTGTCGGCCTCGCACGAGCGCTTCACGACCGTCATCGAAAGCCTCGACGCCGCCGTTTCGGTGCTCTCGGTGCAAGAGGGCGAGCTGCTGTTCGCGAACCGCTCCTACCGGCTCTGGTTCGGTGCCCAACCGCAGGGCCATGGCCTCCTGGCCGGTGCCGAGGACGGCGTGCCCTACCCGGCGGAGAGCGACGACCCGGTCGACGGCTACGGCGGCCTGCCGACCCAGGAGCTGACCGAAGCAGGGTCGGATTCCCGCGAGGTGTTCGTCGAGTCGCTGCAGAAGTGGTTCGAGGTGCGGGCGCGCTATCTGCAATGGACCGACGGCAGGCTGGCGCAGATGCTGATCGCGACCGACATCACCGCCCGGCGCAGCGCCGAGGCGCTGGCCGCGAGCCAGGCGCAGAAGGCGGACGTGACCAGCCGGCTGGTGACGATGGGCGAGATGGCGTCCTCGGTGGCCCACGAGCTCAACCAGCCGCTGACCGCCATCACCAACTACTGCAACGGCATCGTCAGCCGGGTCAACAACAACGCGATCGACAAGGAGGACCTGATCGCCGCGCTGCAGAAAACCGCGCGCCAGGCGCAACGTGCCGGGCAGATCATCCACCGCATCCGCGCCTTCGTGAAGCGCAGCGAGCCGCAGCGCCAGCCGGCGCAGGCGCACAGCATCGTCGACGACGCGGTCGAACTCGCCGGCATCGAGCTGCGGCGCCGCAATGTCGGCATCCGGACCTATGTGGCGCAGCGGCTGCCGACGTTGATGGTCGACCCGATCCTGATTGAGCAGGTGGTGCTCAACCTGCTGAAGAACGCCGCGGAGGCCGTCGACAACGCCAAGCTGCCGCAGGCGCGGCGGACCATCGAGCTCAGGGTGGTACCGCTGCACACCGACGAGGAAGGCCACGTCATCGAGTTCAGCGTGACCGACATGGGCCCGGGGCTGAAGGAGGAGGTGATCGCCCGGATGTACGAGGCCTTCTTCTCGACCAAGCCGGACGGCCTGGGCATCGGCCTCGGCCTTTGCCGCTCCATCATCGAGAGCCACCGCGGCCGGTTGAAGGCGCAGAACCTCTACAATGGAGACACCTGCGTGGGCTGCCGGTTCTCCTTCACGTTGCCGCTCGCGAGCGTGCTGCCGGTGGACCTGTCGAAGGCGGCGGCTGCCTCCGACTCGCAGCCTTCCCATCCGAATGCGACCGTGACGTCATGAGGTTGATCCTGCGATGAGTCTGATTCCCAAGAAAGGCACGGTCTACGTCGTCGATGACGACGAGGCGGTGCGCGACTCGCTGCAGTGGCTGCTCGAGGGCAAGGACTACCGCGTCAAGTGTTTCGAATCGGCCGAATCGTTTCTGTCTCGTTTCGACCCTCGCGAAGTGGCGTGCCTGATCGCCGATATCCGCATGGACGGCATGAGCGGCCTGGAGTTGCAGGATCGTCTGCTCGAGCGGCACTCGCCCTTGCCCGTCACCTTCATCACCGGCCACGGCGACGTGCCCATGGCCGTGACGACGATGAAGAAAGGCGCCGAGGACTTCATCGAGAAGCCCTTCAAGGAGGACGAGCTCGTCGCCCTGGTCGAAAAAATGCTCGACCGCGCGCGGGTCGATTTCTCCAAGCACCAGGAGGCCGCCACCCGCGACGCCCTGCTTTCGCGGCTGACCACCCGGGAGGCCCAGGTGCTCGAATGCATCGTCGCCGGTCGCCTCAACAAGCAGATCGCCGACGACCTCGGCATCAGCATCAAGACGGTCGAGGCGCACCGCGCGAACATCATGGAAAAGTTGAACGCGAACACGGTTGCCGACCTGCTCAAGATCGCGCTCGGCGCGCAGGCAAAGGTCTGAGCCGCCGAGCCTCTGCGCCGTATCGGTCGCGGTCGAACGCCGGGCTGCACCCGAAGGCCGCCTTGCCAGCGGCCTTTTCCGTTCCCGAGGACGACGCTCGATGACTGCTCAGCTGATCGACGGCACCCGGCTCGCCAAGGCCGTTCGCGCGGATGTCCATCGCCGGGCGACTGCCTTGGCCACGAGCGGCCACCGCCCGGGCTTGGCGGTGATCATCGTCGGCCACGACCCGGCGAGTGCCGTCTACGTGCGCAACAAGGTGCGGGCCTGCGAGGAAAACGGTCTGCATTCGGTGCTCGAACAGTACCCGGCGGACTTGCCCGAGGCCGAGCTGCTGGCCCGCGTCGCGGCCTTGAACGCCGATCCGGCCATCGACGGCATCCTGGTGCAACTGCCCCTGCCGCCGCACATCGATCCGCACCGCGTGATCGAGGCCATCGCGCCGGGCAAGGATGTCGACGGCTTCTCGGTGCTGTCCGCCGGCCGGCTGATGGCGGGGCTGGACGGTCTTCGTCCCGCGACGCCCTGGGGTTGCCTGAAGCTGATCGAGAGCACCGGCGTCAAGATCCGCGGCCAGCATGCGGTCGTGATCGGCCGCAGCAACACGGTCGGCAAGCCGATGGCCCTCCTGCTCTTGCAAGCCCATGCCACGGTCACCATCTGCCACAGTGCAACGCCCGACCTCGCGGCGCACACTCGCCTGGCCGATATCGTCGTCGCGGCGGTCGGCCGGCGGCACATGCTGACGGCCGACATGGTCAAGCCGGGCGCGATCGTCATCGATGTCGGTACCAACCGAACCGAAGAGGGCAAACTTTGCGGCGATGCCGATTTCGACGCCGTGCGCGAGGTGGCCGGGTGGATCAGCCCGGTGACGATCTCGATGCTGCTGGTCAATACGCTCGAAGCGGCCGAGCGGAACCACCCGCCGCGCCCTCACAACTGGACGCTGAAAGCTGAAAGCTGCCACGATGAACGCACAGACCCAGATCGACGCCAATCCACTGCTCGACAACGCGGGCCTGTCCCGTTTCGATTCGATTCGCCCCGAGCACATCGGGCCGGCGATCGATGTGCTGCTCGCCGATGCGGATGCCGCGCTCGAGCGGGCGACGAGCGACGCGGTACCGGCCGACTACGAGGCGTTGTCGGCCGTGCTCGACGTCGCGACCGAGCGGCTGTCGCGGGCTTGGGGGGCTGTCGGCCATCTGAACGCTGTGGCCGACACGCCCGAGTTGCGGGCGGCGTACAACGCCAACATGTCGCGGGTCGTCGCCTTCTACACCCGGGTGGGCGCCGACGAGCGACTCTTTGCCAAGTACAAGGCGGTGCTCGCGAGCCCGAAAGCGGCGGTGCTGAGCGAGCCTCGCCGCAAGGCGCTCAGCAACGCGATCCGCGACTTCCGGCTCGCCGGCGCCGAGCTCGAAGGTGCGGCTCGCGAGCGCCATGCCGAGTTGCAGGACTTGCAGGCCGAGCGGGGGCAAAAGTTTTCCGAGCATGTGCTCGATGCGACCGATGGCTACGCGTATTACGCGAGCGAGGCGGAGATGACCGGCGTGCCGCCCGACGTCGCCCGCAGCGCCCGTGCCGTTGCCGAAGCCGAAGGCAAGCCGGGCTACAAGTTGACGCTCAAGTACCCGTGCTATCTCCCAGTCATGGATTACGCCCAGGACAGGGCGCTGCGTGAACGCCTCTACACCGCCTTTGTCACCCGCGCCAGCGAGTTCGG
>CAXTDH010000261.1:0-5249 GCA_964242405.1 uncultured Rhizobacter sp.
GCGCCGCCGGCCAGCGGCACCCAAAGCGCGGCGCTCCACTCGAACTCGAAGACCCAGCGAGCCAACGCCCAGCCGACCGTCATCGCGGCGATCGACGCCAGCACGCCCGCGAGCGCGCCGACGCCGAGCAGCTCGGCTCGCTGTACCTGCGCCAGCAGCCGGCTGCTGGCGCCGAGCGCGCGCATCACCGCGAATTCGCGCGCCCGCGACTCGCGCGTGGCGGTGATCGCGGCGAACAGCACGACCAGGCCCGCAGCGAGCGTGAAGCCGAACAGGAATTCGACTGCCCGGACGACCTGATCGAGCACCTGCTGGATTTGTCCGATGGTGGCCGACACGTCGACCGACGTGATGTTCGGGAAGTCGCGCGCCAGTGCATCGTCGAAGCCGCGCCGCTCGGGCGCGCGGTAGGCGGCGATGTAGCTGACCGGCACGTCGGGCAGCGCGTCGGTCGGGAACATGACGAAGAAGTTGACCCGCATCGAGCTCCAGTCGACCTTGCGCAGCGAGGTGATGCGGCCCTCGGCCGGCATGCCGCCGACGTCGAAGCGCAGGGTGTCGCCGAGCTTCAGGCCGAGCGTCTTGGCCAGGCCCTCCTCGACGCTGACGGCGCCCTTCTCGTTCTCCGTCCAGCGGCCCGCGGCGAGCAGGTTGTGCGGCGGCAGCACCCGGTCGTGGCTGAGGTTGAACTCCCGGTCGACCAGGCGCCGGGCCTGCGGATCGGCGTAATCCTCCGGCTTGACCGGCTTGCCGTCGACCGCGACCAGCCGGCCGCGGATCATCGGAAACCAGTCGTAGCGGCCGACGCCGCCCTGCTTCAACGCATCCTGGAAGGCGGCGCTCTGCTCCGGCTGGACGTTGATGACGAAGCGGTCAGGGGCATCCTTCGGCGTCGCCTGGCGCCAGCTCGCGATCAGGTCGATGCGCAGCAGCACCAGCAGCACGAGTGCCAAGAGGCCGACGCTGAGCGCCGACACCTGGAGCACCGCGAACGCCGGCCGGGCGGCGATCTGGCGCGTCGCCAGCACCAGCCAGCGCGGCGCCCGCGACTCGGGCACGATGCGCCGCAAGGCCATCACCGCCAGCCAGGACAGCAGGGCGAAGACCGCGACCGCGCCGGCGAACCCGCCGACCGCGATCAAGCCCATCTTCAGGTCGCTCGCCACCGCCAGCAGCAAGGCCGCGAAGCCGAGCGCGCCGGCGCCGAGCACCGCCACCGACGCCGTTTTCATGCCGCCGACATCGCGCCGGATGACGCGCAGCGGCGGCACCTGCGCCAGCTGCAGCACCGGCGGCAGGCCGAAGCCCATCAGCAGGGTGAAGCCGACGCCGACGCCGAACAGCGCCGGCCAGAGGCTGGGCGCCGGCAGGGCCGCGTCGACCAGCCCGGCGAGCAGCCAGACGAACACGTAGTGCACCGCGAACCCGAGCAGCACGCCACCGACGCTCGCGATCAGGCCGACCATACCGAACTCGCCGATGTACTGCAGGGCGATGGTGCGCTGCGGCAGGCCCAGCACGCGCAGCATGGCGCAGTCGTCCAAGTGACGGCTGGCGAAATCCCGTGAGGCGATGCCGACGGCCACCGCCGCCAGCAGCGCCGACAGCAGCGCCACCAGGTTCAGGAACTTGCCGGCCCGGTCGAGCGTCTGGCGCATTTCCGGGCGCCCTGTGGCGAGCGACTCGACCCGCACGCCGCGCAGGCTGGCCGACTTGATCCGCGCCTCGGCCCAGTCGGTGAACTGCCTGACAGGCGCGTCGCTGGCACCGGGTGCCGCGACGGCCAGGCGGTAGTTGACCCGGCTGCCGGGCTGGATCAGCCCTGTGGCGGGCAGATCGGCCTGGTTGAGCAGAACGCGTGGCGCGAACGACGAGAACCCGGTGCCCCGATCGGGCTCGATGCGGATGACCCGGGTGATGCGCAACTGGCCATCACCGAGCAGCAGCGAGTCGCCGACCTTCAACCGCAGCGCCGCCAGGACGGCCGGGTCGACCCAGGCCGTGCCGGCCATCGGCGCACCGCCGAGGCGTTCCGCAGCGGTGCCGTCGCCGGCGTCGACGGTCAACCGGCCACGCAGCGGGTAGGCATCGCTCACCGCCTTCACGGTGACCAGCCGCGAGGCGCCACCGAGCGCGTCCGGCGCCCGGCCCATGCTCGGGAAAGTCGCCGTGGTGGCGGTCGCCAGGCCGAGCTCCTTGGCCCGGGTCGCGAACTCGGCCGGCGCGGGCTGATCGGCCGTGACGATCGCATCGCCGCCGAGCATCTGGCGGGCGTCACGCGCCAGGCCGCCGTCGATGCGGTCGGCGAAGAAGCCGACCGCCGTCAAGGCCGCGACCGCCAGCATCACCGCGACCACCAGCAGCCGCAGTTCCCCGGCCCTGAAATCACGCCCCAGCTGGCGCCAGGCGAGTCGGGCGGCCGATGGCGGGCGCAGCGGAGGGGGATGTGAGGCGCCGGGAATCATCGCTGGAAGGTACACGATCGAGGCGCCAAGGCGTCGGTCGAGGGCATTGCCGTGGCCCGCGCGAGCCGGCATCGTTGCGCGCTCGCAGCAGGCGCTGGGAGCCGTCGGCCACGAACCTTGTACATTCGGGGCAACCCGTACGTGAGAAGTAGTCGCCGGAATGGAAGTCAGGCCTTTGGAGACCGCCTCGCCGCTGCTGCTGACCGCCCGACTGCGGCTGGTCGCGGCCGACCCCCGTCTCGCGGCGGCGCTTGCCGACTTCCACGAACGCAATCGGGCGCATCTCGCGCCCTGGGAACCGCCGAGAGAGTCGGGGTTCTTCACCGAAGCCGGCCAGGCGCAACGGCTGCACGAAGGCGCCGCGGCATTCGCGGCCGGCACCGAGTACCGCTATCTGCTGCAACCGATCGGCGACCCCGGCCGGGTCATCGGCAGCGTGCACTTTTCCGACATCGTGCGCGGCCCTTCCCAGTGTGTGACGCTCGGCTATGCCCTGGCCCAGGCATGCGAAGGTCAGGCGCTGATGAGCGAGGCACTGCGCACCGCCATCGCCGAGATGTTCTCGCCGCGCATCAACCTGCACCGCATCCAGGCGGCGTTCCGGCCCGAGAACTGGCGCAGTGCCGAGATCCTGAAGCGCCTCGGCTTCGTCGATGAAGGCCTCGCTGCCGACTACCTGTTCATCGAAGGCGCGTGGCGGGTGCACCGCCTGGCAGCGCTCGTGAACAGGGGCTTCGTGCTGCCGACGGCGTGGCGGGAGGCCGTTTGACGAATCGCTTCAACCTGCCGAGGCTGTCGTCGACGATCAAACGGCCGAACCCGCGTGTCGACTGAACAGCGCGTCGAGCGCTGCCCGCCACTGCTGCTTCTGCGGTCCAGCGACGAAGCTCGCCTCGAAAGAGTTGGCGGCGAGTTGATGGGCCTGGCGCGCGCCGAGTTGCGGCAGGGCCGCGAAGCTCGCAAGCAAGTTGGCGTAGATGTAGCCGCCGAAATAGGCGGGGTCGTCGGAGTTCACGGTGACGCAGAGGCCGGCGTCGAGCAAGCTCGCGAGATCGTGCTCGTCCATCGTCGGGTACACGCACAGCTTGACGTTGGACAGCGGGCAGACCGTCAACGGCACCCGCTCGCGGGCCAGCCGTTCGACCAGTGCCGGGTCTTCGACGCAGCGCACGCCGTGGTCGATCCGTTCCACCTTGAGCACATCGAGCGCCGTCTCGATGTAGGCCGGCGGGCCCTCCTCGCCGGCGTGGGCGACGAGCCGCAGGCCGAGCGCGCGGCAGCGCGCGAAGACCCGGGCGAACTTTTCGGGCGGGTTGCCGCGCTCGCCGCTGTCGAGGCCGACACCGACGATGTGGTCCAGGTGCGGCGTCGCCTGCGCCAGCGTCGCGAATGCCGCTGCCTCGTCGAGATGACGGAGGAAGCACATGATCAGCAAGGCGCTGATGCCGAACTCGCGCCGCGCCGCCTCGCAGGCGCGGGTCAAGCCGGCGATGACGATCGCGAACGGCACGCCCCGGTCGGTGTGGGTCTGCGGATCGAAGAAGAGCTCGGCGTGGACGACGTGGTCTTCGGCGGCGCGACGAAAGTACGCCATGGCCATGTCGAAGAAGTCGTCCTCCGTCAACAACACGCTCGCACCGGCGTAATAGATGTCGAGGAAGCTTTGCAGGTCGGTGAAGGCGTAGGCCCGGCGCAGCGCCTCGACGTCGGCGTACGCGAGCGGTACCCGGTTGCGTTCGGCCAGCGCGAAGATCAGCTCCGGCTCGAGCGAGCCTTCGATGTGGATGTGCAACTCGGCCTTGGGCATGGCGCGAAGCAGGTCCGGCAAGCGGGCGCGGGGAATCGCGTCGAAGTCGATCATGGCGGCCTGCACGGTTTCGCTCTCCTGCTCTCGCGTCTCGCGTTCTTCGTCCTGCGTGACAGGGCTCGGCGTTGCCGAACCCCGTTTCGTCGGCGCTATTTCTTGTCGCCGCCCGGCACCGTGCCCTCAACGCCCTTGACATAGAAGTTCAGGCCGCCGAGCAGCTTGTCGTCGGCCACCGCGCCGCTCTTGACGACTTCCTTGCCGTTGCTGTCCATGAGCGGCCCCTTCCAGATCTGGAACGAGCCGTCGGCGAGGCCGGCCTTCGTCTTGGCGACCAGGTCTTTCACGTCCTGCGGCACCTGGTCGCTGATGGCGACGACGTCGTTGGCGCCTTCCTTGATGCCCCACCAGGTGGCGGTGTTGCCCTTCCAGGTGCCGTCCAAGGTGTCCTTGATCGCCTTCGAGTAGTACGGCGCCCAGTTGATGACGGCCGACGCGAGGTGCGCGTTGGGCGCGAACTTCGACATGTCGCTGTCCCAGCCGAAGGCGAACTTCTTGTTCTTCTCGGCGGTCTGCAGCACGGCGGTGGAGTCGGTGTTCTGCAGCAGCACGTCGGCGCCGCCGTTGATCAGGCTTTGCGCGGCGTCGCCTTCCTTCGGCGGGTCGCTCCAGGTGCTGACCCAGACGACCTTGGTCTTGACCGCCGGGTTGACGCTTTGCGCGCCGAGCGTGTAGGCGTTGATGTTGCGCAGCACCTCGGGAATCGGGAACGAGCCGACGAAGCCGATCGTGCCCGTCTTCGTCATCTTGCCGGCGACGATGCCGGCCATGTACGCGACCTCGTAGAACTTCGAGTCGTAGATGCCCATGTTCGGCGCGGTCTTGTAGCCGGTCGCGTGCTCGAACTTGACGTCGGGAAACTCGGCCGCCACCTTCAGCATCGGCTCCATGTAACCGAACGAAGTCGCGAAGATGACCTT
>CAXTDH010000262.1:0-5201 GCA_964242405.1 uncultured Rhizobacter sp.
GTCGAGCGGCCGGCCGTTGCCGGTCAGGTCTTGGCCAAGCGGAGCATTCCAGGTGCCCGACGGCATTGCGACCCCCAGGGTGCGCCGCGTCACCTCGCGATCAGCGTTTCTCGGCTAAGCTGCCTGACCGAACCAGATGGACACCCTGATGACCACTTGGCGCAAAGCGACGCCGGACACCGTCTACCCGCCCGAGGACGTGACAGCGCGACTGGCTGCCGAACTACCGAAGTGGTCGTTCGAGGACGGCTGGATCCGGCGCAAGTACAAGACCAGCGGCTGGAAGGGAACGCTGATGGTCGTCAACACCGTCGGCCACCTCGCCGAGGCCGCCTGGCACCATCCGGACCTGACCGTGTCGTACGCCTTCGTCACCGTCAAGCTGATGAACCACGCGGCCAAGGGCATCACCGACAAGGACTTCGAGCTCGCGCGCAAGATCGAAGAGGTGGTGATGTGGCACCCGGGCGGCACGGACGGTTCGTCACTCGAAGGGACGCCGGACGATCCGCGTTTCAAGTACCTGAAATACGACTGAGCACGACGCCGGTGACGCGGCCTCGCCGAGCGCCGCGTCGCACCCCACCCGGCGACGAACGCGACGCCAGGATTCAGCCGGCAGCGTCCACGATGGTCTTGTCGGCAGCGATGGTCTTGTCGGCAGCGATGGTCTTGTCGGCGCGAGGCGCCGGCGGCTTGCGACGCCTGCCCGGCATGCGCAGCGACGGAAACACCGAGCGCATGTCCACCACCTCACCCGTGGACGCGTCGACCTGATACCCCGGCAGCCGATCCACCGCCGCCTTGAACGCGTCGGCCTTGATCGTCGCCAGCATTGCCTGCAGGGCAGGTTTTTCCAGAGACCGCGCTTCACAGACCAGGAAGTAGCGTTCCGTCTGGATCGGCACGAAGTCGAGCTTGAACTGCCGGGCCGGCGTTTCGACGCCGAAGCCGACATCCGCCATCCCGCTGGCCACATAGGCGGCGACGGCGGCGTGCGTCAGCTCGCAATGTTCGTAGCCATGGACGTGCGAGGGCTCGAGACCTTCCTTGCGCAACAGCAGATCGAGCAAAAAACGCGTGCCGGAGCCCGACTGTCGATTGATGAACCGGAGTTCCGGTCGGGCGAGGTCGCGCAGGCCGTAGATCTTCTTGGGGTCGCCTTTGGCCACCATGAGCCCGAGCCGGCGCGTCGCGATACTGATCAGCCGTTGCGAGCCCGGCTTCAACCATTGACCGTAGTGCGCGACCGCCGTGTCCTCGAATTCACCCTGGGGCACGTGGAAGCCGGCCACCTCGCAACCGCCCATCGACAGCGACGCCACCGCCTCCGACGTGCCGCAGTAGCGCAACTCCGTGACGACCCCGGCCCTGCCGAGCGATTCGTGCAGCGCCTGGATGGCAAAACCATGGCTGGCGTGGATGCGCAAAAGCGTCGGCGACGAGGGCAGCGAGGTCAGCACGCGGTCGATCTCGGCTTGCAGCTCGGAGGCCAGCGAATCGAGCATCGGCGACAGTCGGGCGGCGATTCGTCGATCCGCCCACACCAGCTTTTCGGCCAGCGGGCTCAAGGTCGAACCCTTGCCGCGCTCCATCCGCAGCAAGGGCACGCCGAGCAGGTCTTCACCCTCGCGAATCAACTGCCAGGCATGCCGATAGGACACCTGGGCCGCGCCACAAGCCTTCAGCAAGCTACCGTGCTCGGCGACGCCGACGAGCAAGGAGACGGTGCGATCGGCCAGCGGAGCGCCTGTCGGGGGGCCGATCGTCCACTTCGGCTGGATGCTGACTCGGTGCATGCGGGCTTCAGTCTGCAATCATGCTGGCGGCGTTTTGGGTGACCGATTGCGGCTAGACGAGGTCGACGCTCACCAATTTTGCACAAGGGTTGTTGCTTATGTCATCGGCCACCGATGCCATTCGCAGTCTTGATCATATTGTGGGCAGCGGCAGGTGCGGCCTATAGTCGTTTGCCGATTGCGTTTGTGCAGTTCAGCACCTATGAAAGGCCCGAGCTTGCAGCAGGATCCGGTTCAAGCCACGGCCACGGCGATCGCCGCGCACACCGGAAACGCCGGAGCGCTGTTGCCGATCCTGCATACGCTGCAGGACGCCCTCGGCCATATACCGCCCGGTTCCGTGCCGCAGATCGCCGAGGCACTGAACCTGTCGCGGGCCGAGGTGCACGGCGTGGTGAGCTACTACCACTACTTTCGCAGCGAGGCGCCCAACATCCATGTCGTCCAGGTGTGTCGCGCCGAGGCTTGTCAGTCCATGGGCGCCGATGCCCTGCTCGGCCACGCGCAGGATCGCCTGGGGTGTAGGGTGCATGCCGGTCATGGAGCCGACAGCGCCGACGGCCGCTTCAGCCTGAGCCCGGTGTTCTGCCTCGGGCTGTGCGCCTGCGCGCCGGCGATCGTCATCGACGACCGGCTGCACGGGCGGGTGACGCCTTCCGTGTTCGATCGTCTCATCGCTGGGCTGGGGGACGCGCCATGATCGCGGCCGGCACGACAACTGGCTCTGGCTCTGGCTCCGAGTCTGTCTCCCGCTCCAGCCCCGCCACAGGCTCCCATCCCACCGCAGGCTCCAGCCCCGTCGCGTGCTCCGATCCCGGCCAGACGCCGGTCACGGTCTACGTGCCGCGCGACTCCGCGGCGCGCGCGGTCGGCGCCGACGAAGTCGCGGCCGCGCTCGAACTCGAGGCGTTGCGTCGCGGGAGGGCTCTGCGCGTCGTTCGCAACAGCTCGCGAGGGCTGTTCTGGCTCGAGCCGCTCGTCGCCTACGGCCCGGTCACGCCGGACGACGTCGCCAGCTTGTTGGACGCCGGCCTGATGTCGGGCGGCCCGCACCCACTCGGGCACGGCTTGACAGATGAGATTCCTTACCTTGCCGATCAGGAGCGCCTGACATTCGCCCGCATGGGCATCACCGACCCGTTGTCGATCGCCGACTACGAAGCCCACGAAGGCTATGCCGGCCTGCGCGCCGCGTTGGCGCTCACCCCCGAGGCGATCGTCCAGCAGGTGCTCGATTCGGGCCTGCGCGGCCGAGGCGGCGCGGCGTTTCCGACCGGCCTGAAATGGAAGACGGTCGCCGGCGTGGGCGGCGCAGGTCTGGGCTTCGGCGGCGGCAGCGGCGTGGGCGCCGGCAACATGGGCTTGGGAGGCGTGGCCGCCAGCCAGAAGTACATCGTCTGCAACGCCGACGAGGGCGATTCCGGCACCTTCTCCGACCGGATGACGATGGAGGGCGACCCCTATCTGTTGATCGAAGGCATGACCATCGCCGGCCTCGCAGTCGGTGCGACCCAAGGCTACGTGTACATCCGCTCCGAGTACCCGGACGCCGTTGCCGTCATGCGCGAAGCAACGCTGCGTGCGGCCGCGGCGGGCTACCTCGGCGACTCGGTTCTCGGCTCGGGCCGTGCTTTCCACCTCGACATCCGCAAGGCCGCCGGCTCCTACGTCTGCGGCGAAGAGACCGCGATGCTCGAGAGCCTCGAGGGCAAGCGCGGCATCGTCCGCGCCAAGCCGCCGTTGCCGGCCCTCCAGGGCCTGTTCGGCCGGCCGACCGTCATCAACAACGTCATCAGTTTCGCCAGCGTGCCGACGATCCTGGCGCGTGGCGCGGCGTTCTACCGCGATTACGGCGTCGGCCGGTCGCGCGGCACCTTGCCGATCCAGATCACCGGCAACATCAAGCGCGGCGGGCTGGTCGAAAAAGCGTTCGGCGTGACCTTGCGCCAACTCCTCTACGACTTCGGCGGCGGCACCGCATCGGGCCGGCCGATCAAGGCGGTGCAGGTCGGCGGGCCGCTGGGCGCCTATGTGCCGGAAGCGCACTGGGACGTGCCGCTCGACTACGAAGCCTACGCAGCTTTCGGCGGCACGATCGGCCATGGCGGCATCGTCGTCCATGACGACCTCGCCGACCTGTCGAAGCTGGCCCGCTATGCGATGGAGTTCTGCGCCATCGAGTCCTGCGGCAAGTGCACGCCATGCCGCGTCGGCGCGATTCGCGGCGTCGAAGTGATCGACAAGATCCGGGCCGGCCGCGATGCTGCCCAGCAGGTGGTGTTGCTCCGCAGCCTGTGCGACACGATGGTCCACGGCTCGCTCTGCGCCATGGGCGGCATGACGCCGTTCCCGGTGTTGTCGGCACTCGACCACTTTCCGCAGGATTTTGGCCTGCCCGGGCCCGATGCCGGTGCCGACGACCCGAACGCGCCCGAAAACCAACGCCTCGATCCCTCCAAACGCGACCGCGCCTCGGCCTGACGGTCCGGAGACCTACATGATCTACCCGACCCTCCAAGAAACCGACTTCGGCACCCCGAGACGCGAGGCGCTCGAAGAGGTCACGTTGACGATCGACGGGGATTCGGTCACCGTGCCGAAGGGCACTTCGATCATGCGGGCCGCCGCCGGCGTGGGCGTCAACGTACCGAAACTCTGCGCGACCGACAGCCTGGAACCCTTCGGCTCGTGCCGGCTGTGCCTGGTCGAGATCGACGGCCGCAAGGGCTTCCCGGCATCGTGCACCACGCCGGCCGAGCCCGGCATGAACGTCCGCACCCAGACGCCGCGCCTGCAGGAGCTGCGCAAGGGCGTGATGGAGCTCTACATCTCCGACCACCCGCTCGACTGCCTGACCTGCGCCGCCAACGGCGACTGCGAGCTGCAGGACATGGCCGGCGTGGTGGGCCTGCGCAACGTGCGCTACGGTGTCGGCGACCAGCTCGGCGGCGCCCACCACCTCGATGCGAAGAAGGACGAGTCGAACCCGTACTTCACCTTCGACGCCAGCAAGTGCATCGTCTGCAACCGCTGCGTGCGCGCCTGCGAGGAGACGCAGGGCACGTTCGCGCTGACGATCGCCGGCCGCGGCTTCGACAGCCGCGTCGCCGCGAGCCAGAACGACCCGTTCATGGAGAGCGAGTGCGTCAGCTGCGGCGCGTGCGTCTCGGCGTGCCCGACCGCGACGCTGCAGGAGAAGAGCGTGATCGAGCTCGGCCAGCCCGAGCACAGCATCGTCACGACCTGCGCATACTGCGGCGTCGGCTGCGGCTTCAAGGCCGAGATGAAGGGCAGCGAGGTCGTGCGCCTGACACCCTGGAAGGACGGCAAGGCGAACGAGGGCCACAGCTGCGTCAAGGGCCGCTTCGCGTGGGGCTACGCGACGCACAAGGACCGCATCAC
>CAXTDH010000263.1:0-5184 GCA_964242405.1 uncultured Rhizobacter sp.
CCCGCCTCTTCGAGCTTGGCCGCGCCGTACTTCGCATGGTGCGACTGCGCCTGCATCGCCTGCGCCGTCAGGTAGGAGAACGGATCGCGCGCCCCCTGTCGGGCGATCTCGGTGCGCACCGCATCCAGCGACGCCGCGTTCCAGAAGAAGCCGAGAAAGCCGTTGCTGCGGCTGCGCCGCGCGAGCAGCGACAGGCCCTTGATCGCGATGATGACCCAGGAGGCGACCGACATCGCGATCAGGATCACCAGCAGCGTCTTGCCGACCGCGTCGGCCTGGGCGATGAAGTGGCCGAAGCCGAGGCCGCCGGTGATGGCGGAAGTGGAATCAGGGTTCATCTGCTATTTCTACAACTCGAAATTGATCGGGATCGACGTCCACACGCCGATGGCCTCGCCGTTCTCGGCATACGGACGAAAGCGCGCCCTCTGCACCGCCTCGGCGGCGGCGCTGTCGAGGCGCGCGAAGCCGGAAGAAGCGACCTCCTGCACGTTGTGCGGCTGGCCGTTGCTGTCGATGTAGACGCGCACCAGCACCTTGCCGGCTTCGCTGTTGCGGCGCGAGAGCCGCGGGTAGTCGGGCGCCGGCGGCTCCAGGTACTGAACCGCCGACGCCGGAATGACCTTGGGCGGCGGCGGCGGCGTTGCCGGTGCTGGTGCGGATGCCGGCGTGACCGCCGCCGTCGGCATCGGCGTCACGACCGCCGGCTCGGGTGGCGCCGGAGCAGCGGCGAATTCGGCCGGCGCCGGGCTGGGGGCCGCCACGATCGAAGGCGCCGGCGGCTGGGCTTTCTTCGGGAGAGCGCGCGCTGGCGTCAGAGGCGGCGGCGGTTGGGGCCGTGGCTGCGGTGGCGGCGCTGGTGGCTTCGCGGGTGCCGGCGGTGCGATGAGATCGACGAACATCGGCGCCGCCGTCAGCACGGCCTCGCGCACCTCCCGGACCTGCAGCAGCCCCCAGACAGCAGCCAGATGCACACCCAGCACGCCGATCACCATCACCCGCTGCTGCACCCGCGTCAGGCCGTCCCGACGGATCTCGCGACGCAGCAACGGCGCCGACGTCGACTTTGACGGCTGCGCCGACGTCGACGAGACCGGCGCGACGCAGCTGGGCGCGGAAGCGAATGAAGGCAGAAGTGATGACATCGATCGTGAAAGGAGTCGGGTGCCGGAGCGGCCCACGGTCAGCTTGGGTGCGACGCTGGAACCGCTTCATTAAATTTAACATGAATACGAATCGTTCTCGTTTGCAGCCCTTCCCGTTTCAGGGGTGCGGAGGCGCATAGCTATCGCGTGCGCTTTTCACCTTTGCAGGTGACCGCGCGTCAGTCGCAGCGTGCAGCCGGAGGATCGATCAGGCGTCGCTGGCGAGTGGCGCGAGCAATCCGGCCAGGTCGTCGGCATCGAACTTGAACGCTGCTGCGCCGTCGACGCCCAGCACGCCTTCGGCGAGTGCCGATTTGCGCGCTTGCAGCGCCAGCATCCGCTCTTCGATGCTGCCAGCGACCACCAGCTTGTAGACGAAGACAGGCTGCGTCTGGCCGATGCGGTGGGCGCGGTCGGTCGCCTGGCGCTCGACCGCCGGGTTCCACCACGGGTCGACGTGGATGACCGTGTCGGCGGCCGTCAGGTTCAGGCCGACGCCGCCCGCCTTCAGGCTGAGCAGGAAGATCGGCACCTCCCGGGCCTGGAAACGCCGGACCGTCTCGCCACGTTCGGCCACGGGCGTGTCGCCGGTCAGCGAGAGGTGCGGCAAGCCGAGTGCGTCGAGCTCGACGGCCAGCAGCCCGAGCATCTCGGTGAACTGCGAGAACACCAGCACCCGCCGGCCCTCCTCGACCAGCTCGGGCAACATCTCCTTCAAGACGCTCATCTTCGCCCGGCCCATCGTCGCCGGCAGGCGGCTGCCCTTGACCAGGTACGGGTCGCAGCACACCTGCCGCAGCTTCAGCAAGGCGTCGAGGATCGAGATCTGCGCGCCGGCGAAGCCCTGCCGCTTCAGCACCCGGCGCACCTGCTCGTCGGCCGCCAGCCGCACGCTTTCGTAAAGCGCCCGCTGCTCGTCCTCGAGGGTGACGCGACGGATGACCTCCGTCTTGGGTGCCAATTCAGTCGCTACATCCTCCTTCTTGCGGCGCAGGATGAAGGGCCGGACGCGCTGCGCCAGGAGCTGCGCCCGCAGCGTCTCGCCGTTCGTCTCGATCGGCTTGCGCCAAAGCCGCTGGAAGCTCGTCCGGTCGCCGAGGAAACCGGGCATCAGGAAGTCGAAATGCGCCCAGAGTTCGCCCAGGTGGTTCTCGAGCGGCGTGCCGGTGACGCAGAGCCGGTGCCGGGCCTGAAGCCGGCGCAACGCCGCTGCGGCCCGACTGCCGGCGTTCTTGACCATCTGCGCTTCGTCGAGCACCAGCAGGTGCCAGGGCTGGGCGCGCAGTGCGTCGAGGTCGCGCCAGAGCAGCGGGTAGGTGGTCAGCACGACATCGTGCCTGGCGACATGGAGAAAATCGGCGCCGCGGCTCGGGCCCTGCAAGGTCAGCAAGCGGAGCGACGGCGCATGGGCGGCGACTTCGGCCTGCCAGTTGGCGATCAGCGAGGTCGGCAGCACGACGAGCGCCGGCACGTCGAGGCGGCCGGCGTGCTTCTCGATCAGCAGGTGAGCGAGCACCTGCGCCGTCTTGCCGAGGCCCATGTCGTCGGCGAGGATGCCACCGAGGGCGTGTTCGCGCAGGTATTGCAGCCAGGCCAGGCCGGTGAGCTGGTAGGGCCGCAGCACCAGCTGCAGGCCGGCCGGCGGGGCGACCGGCGGCGGCGTGCCCGCCACACCGAGCCGCTGGACGAGCGCCGTCAGGCCGACGTCGCCCTGCAGCTGCCAGGTCGCGCCGGCCGGCCCCAATGGCGGTGCGTCGAGCAGCGCCAGCCGCATTGCCTCGATGCGCTGCGCCTCCCAGCGGGACAGTCGGAGCGGCTTTTCGGCACGCCGCGGGTCGGTCAGCAGCTCGAGCATCGCGGCGACGATGGCCTTCAGCGGCCCGGCCGGCGCCTCGATGCGCCGACCGCCGGGGGCGCGCAGGCGGATGGTCGCGGCGTCGTCGATCGCCGCCACCTCCGCGGCGTCCAGCCAGCGCCGGTCGCGCTTCAACAGGTCGGCGAGCAGGGGCGCCAGGTCGAGCGTCTCGCCCTCGACCTCGACGCCCAGGCTGAGCATGAAGGAGCCCTGGCGCGGCGGCTGGCGCAGCGCGGTCACGACCGCCGGCCGGGGGCCGAGCGGCTCGGCCAGCGCCCGGCCGCGATCCTCGCCGGTCACCGGGTCGATGACCAGCCGCCAGCGCTCGACCGGCACGCTGAAGTGGGCGAAGCCCGGCTGCACGACGACCGCCCAGCCGAGCGCCTGCAGACGCGGCACCTGGTCGGCCCAGAAGTCGCCGAAGTGCGATTCTTCGGTGAGCGACCAGAGGTGCGGGTGGTCGGCCGCGGCGTCCGGGTCGCGCCATTGCAGCGCCTCGGGCGGCAGCGGTTTCAGGCCAGTCGTGAAAAGCGCGTCGCGGGCATCGGACTCCCCCGGCAGGTCGCGCAGCATCGTCCGCACCTCCCAGGCGCCTTGCACCTCCTGCAGCGCGCTTTTCGGCCGACTGCCGAGCACGCGGGTGGGCGCCGGCGTCTCCCAGGCGAGGGCGGTGCCCGGCAAGGCGTACGTCCAGTCGATGCGGGCGACGGTGACCTGCGCGCCGCGTGGCCCGAAACCGGCTTCGGCGCGCAGGCCGAGCAGGCCGTCGCCCCGGGTCAGCGTGCGCAGCCGCAGGCGCGGCGTCAGCTGGCCGGGGATCGGGGAAGCCGGCATTCGGCGGTCGCTGGACGGCTCGCCGACATCGAGATCGGCGCCGCGAAGCGATGAACCCGGAGGCAAGCGTTCGCGCTCATCGGCGCCGCGAAGCGATGAACCAGGTGGCGCGCGTTCGCCATCATCAGCGCCGCGAAGCGATGAAGCAGATGGCGTGCGCTCGCGATCATCAGCGCCGCAAACCGATGATCCCGGCGGCAGCACGCTCGGTAACCATCAGCGCCGCGAAGCGATGATCCAGCCAGCGCCGCGCTCGGCGATCATCAGCGTCGGCGAGTTGGTGTTGCCGCTGGTAATGCTCGGCATGATGCTCGCATCGACCACCCGCAGGCCCTGCACGCCGTGCACCCTCAGTTCCGCGTCGACGACCGCCATCGGGTCGGCCGCCGGCCCCATCTTGGCGGTGCCGACCGGATGGAAGATGGTGGTGCCGATGTCGCCGGCGAGTTGGGCCAGTTCGGCGTCGGTCTGGAACTCGACGCCGGGCTTGACCTCCTTCGGCCGGTAGGGCGCCAGCGCCGGCTGGGCGACGATCCGGCGCGTCAGCCGAAGGCTCTCCGCGGCGACCAGCCGGTCGGCCTCTGTGCTCAGGTAGCGCGGCGCGATGCTCGGCGGCTCGCCGGCGGCGGGCGAGCGCAGCGCCACCGCACCCCGGCTCGTCGGGTTCAGGTTGCAGACGCTGGCGGTAAAGGCATTGAAGGCATGCAACGGCTCGCCGAAGGCCTCGAGCGACAAGGGCTGCACGTGGTACTGGAGGTTGGCGTGCGGCTGCCCAAGGTCGCTTCGGGTGAAGGCACCGAGCTGCGACGGCGCCATGCTCATCGGCCCGCTGCGGCGCAGCGCGTATTCCATGCCGAACATCGCCTTGCCCCACCAGGTGCTCGCCATCGCGTTGAGCGTCTTCACCCCCTCGACGGCATAGACGGCGCGGATCTGCAAATGGTCCTGCAGATTGGCGCCGACACCGGGAAGGTCGTGCTCGACCCGGATCCCGTGGCTCGCCAACAACGGCGCCGGGCCGATGCCCGAGAGCTGCAGAATCTGCGGCGTGCCGATCGCGCCGGTGCAGAGGATGACTTCCCCGCCCGGCTTGAGCCGCGCCTGCGACCGGCCGCTGCTCCTGGCAGGCACCTTGCCGGCATGGATCACGTCGACGCCGATCGCCCGCCGCGACGCATCCCACGAGCCCTCCCCCGCCTGGTGAGCCATCGCGATCCGCTCGATCATCGCCCCCGTCCAGACCTGCAGGTTGTCGCGGTGCTGCACCGGCCGCAAGAAGGCCTTGGTCGCGTTCCAGCGGATGCCGGCCTTCTGGTTGACGTGGAAGTAGCCGACGCCTTCGTTGTCGCC
>CAXTDH010000264.1:0-5162 GCA_964242405.1 uncultured Rhizobacter sp.
CTAGCAGCAGACGACGAGGTCGTGCTGCTCAACACGGGGGCCGGCGTGCTCTACGCCTGGCTGCTCGCGATCGGCGGGCAGGCCACGCTGGCCGATCGGGTGCTTCAGGCAACGCGGCAGCGCGCGGCGATCGACGATCCGCTGGTCTCGGCTTCCTTGCAGGCTTTCACCGCACCACTGCCGATCGCCAGCGGCGCCTTGCTGGAGGCGCCGCACCGCTTGGCGCCGTGGCCGGTGATGCGGCTTGGCAGCGTGTCACCGCCCGGATCGACGAGCCACTTCGTCAGCAACGCCGTGCTGATCGCCGATGGCAGCTTCGCTGTGGCGCCGCTGGCGGTGCTCGAGGGCCTGTCGGCGGGTCGGCTGTGGCTGCGCAACGGGCTGGGCGAAACGACGCGCGCGAGTCGGATCGAAAACGCGTCGCTCACAGCCCACGGCGCGGCGCTCCTCCGGCTCGATGCTCGGTTGTCGCAGCGATCGTTGCCGGCACCCTCAGCGCTGCCACGATCGGGTGAGGCCTTCGCCGGCAGCCCCGGCTATGTGCTGCAATACGCGCCGACCGTGGGCGCTGCCTGGCCTTGGCTCAAGCAAGGCTTTCTCGGCGGCTCGGCAGCGGGCAACGGCGGCGGCTTGCGACGGCTCGGCTTCGAGGTCGGCGAACCTGCTGCAGGCGCCGCCGTACTGAATTCTTCCGGTCGCGTGGCCGGCATCGTGCTGCTCGGAAGTGCGGCAGACGCACGCTGGTTGCCAGCCTCGGCCTGGCGATCGGTCGAACTCGACGAATCGGCGGCAACGGCCCGGGATGGACCGGCCGTTCAAGGACCAGCCGGCGCTGCAACGCTCGGCTTTTCGCCCGATGCGCCTCGATCGGCCGCCCCTGCGCTGTCGTCGACCGTCTCGAGCCCCGTCCGTCGCGCCCTTACGGCACCGGATGCGATCTACGAGGCGGGGTTGCCGCTGACGCTGCAGTTGCTCGTAGAGGTTGATCGAGCCGAATAACAACCAGCCGTATTGCCCGATCATCTTCGCCAATCAAACCCGGGCAGGGCAACGTGGGATTACCGCGCAGGAGCGTGTCGTTCACTTCGAGGCGGGCTAAAGCAAAGCCTGAAACTCGGCGACCGCATCTCGCCTCAGCCAGTCATCGATCTCGTGCCGCTTCACCGGCCCGTTGTGGTGCGTCGTTCGCCGCAGCAGGCGAGCGATGTACTCCATCGCGAACGGGTGATTGGTTTTCATCTCGGCCTGGAACTTCGTGCCATCGACCGAGCCGACGTTCGCCATCACGAGATCCTTCAACTCCGGCCCGAAGCCGATGGAGTTGGCGCTGACCTGCCACGCACCCGCTTCGATCGTATCGGCCGTGACCGATGTCGGGTTGGTCGTGTCCCGGCCGACATTCCAGTCCCAGGACGACTCGAAACCCGCCAGCACTCGCATGACCTCGAGCATCGCGGCGCGCCGATGGAGTGCGCCTTGCCAGGGGCCCAGTGTGCCGACGACGCTGGCGTACACGTCGTCGAATGGGTTCGGTGCAAAGATCTCCGGTGCCGCGGTCTTTCCCCATGCGACGAGTTCATCGAGAAAGCCTGTTGGCGGAATGCCTCGATTGAGGACTTTCTGGCGAGTGGCGATGTAAGTCATGTGGGCTCCGAAAAGTGCGCGGTCTGCAGGATGGGCGGTTCATGACGGAGGACGAATCGGCCAGTACACGATCACGACCGCAGCTCGTGAACGGCGACAGGTGTAGCTCAATTGCAAGTCGACGCGCACCCCTAACTTTGCAGGGTGCAGCGGGCCGGGCAGGCTGGAGATGAGTCAGCGCCGGCCTTTGCCATCGAGTCGCGATGCGATTCAAGCCGCCCACCAGGCGCCCGCTGCGCCGGCGATGACCAGGCTCGCGCCCCAGGCCAGGTCGAGATTGAGCCAGGCGCTGCGCAGCACGCCGAGCCCGAGCCAGCGAAAGACGAGCCAGGCGACGACCGCACCGACGGTGAGCATCGCCAGCGTGTGCACCAGGGTCACCGACAGTGCAGTGCCGAGGTTCGATTGCGGAAGGTAGCTCGTCAGCACACGGTGTCCGAGTTCGAGCCAGGACGGATCGGCAGCGCCGGGTCCGGCGGGCGTCACGCTGCACAGGCCCAGCATGAACGGCAGCAACATCAACCCGGCGCCGTGCGCAGTCGCGATCAGGAACGACCACCAGGCGATCTGCGTCGGGCGGATGCGGGCGAGCACACGCGGGTGGCGCGGCCGGGCCAGTTTGTAGGCGCCGAACAGCAGCACCACTGCAGCAGCGCCGACCCGGATCGGCTTTTCCCACCGACCGTACCCATCGAGCCAGGCGAACGGCAGCAACACGACCGCCATCGCCAGCAGGTGGCCGCCCGCGAGCGGCAGCAACGTGCCGAGAACGGCCGTGGTGCGGCGCTGCTCCAGCCCACGCGCGACCGCCAGCGGCCAACCCATCGCCGGGTTGAGCCCGTGATAGGCGCCGAGCGCGACGACGGTGAGCCAGAGCGTCGCGCTGCTGCTCACCCGGCGCGGCCCTGGAGGCGTAGCCTCAGGCCGATGTGTAGCAGAACGAATCGGTGGAGCAGTCGCCGCCCTGCAGCCGAATCTGATGCGCAGCGTAGTCAGCGCCGAACTCGACATGGAAATCCGGGTCGAGCGCGATGCCGCCGCCCTCGCCCACCTTGCACATGAGCTGCACGCCCGGCACACCGTTGGGGTAGAACTGGGCGTCCCAGGTGCTGTAGAGCGAGTTGGTGAAGTAGACGCGCTTGCCGTCGCGGCTGATCTCGGTCATCTGCGGGCCGCCGCTGAACGGCCGGCCGCTCGGGTGCGGCGCCCGCTCGGCGATGCCGCCGATGCGCACGCTGCCCGCCAGTTCGGGCTTCATCGGGTCCGTGACATCGTATTGCCGCAACTCGCCCGTGCCCCAGCACGCGACATAAAGAAAACGGTCGTCCAGCGACAGGTCGATGTCGCTGATCAGCGGCGGCACGGCGCCGAAGCCTTTCAGCAAGGCGGGCAGCCGGTCGAGGTGGCTCGGCTCGGCCGGGATCGTCGCGGTCTTCGCGACCTTGAACTTGCCGTTCTCCCGGTACCAGGTCCAGATCGACCCTTCGAGGTTGGTCGTGTCGACGACAACGCCGAGAAAGCCGTATTCCCGCGTCGGGTCGTGAGCCGGTCGAACCTCGAGCGCCATCTGGTGGTTGGCGCCCAGGTCGATCGTCTGCACATGGCGGCGGTCGCGCAAATCCCAGAAGTGCAGGTTGTGGCCGTACTTGTTCGCCAACAGGTCCTCGGCCACGATGCCGTTCTCGAATTGCGGCGGCAGGCCCCACTCGCTGCTCACCATGTAGTCGCGCGGCAGGTTCCACCAGAAGTCGTAGTGAAGTTTCTGCGGGCCACGTTCGATCTCCCACTTGCCGCGGATCTCGAAGGTCTCGCAGTCCATGATGAAGACGCCCGGCGGCCCTTGCATGCCATCCGGGCCGGCACCGCCCAGCGTGCTGACATAGATGCCCTCCGGACCGCAGTGCACGGTGTGCGGCCGTGAGTAGCCGGTTTTGCGCAGCACTTCCTCGGGCTCGATCGTCTTGACGAGGCGCGGCCGGCGCGGATCGGGCTGCGTGTCGACCACGTAGATGCGAGACGAACGGATGCCGGGAATGATCAGGTAGCGGCGTTGCAGGAAGGCATGGCCGGAAAGCGGCGACAGCGCCGCGCTGCAGGCGTTCCAGCCGAAGTGATGGAACTCGTCGCCCCGGTTCGGAAAGTCGAGCCGGTACAGCACCGAGCCGTAGGTTTGCGACTTCGGGTCCAGATCGACGACCGCCAGCGCGTCGGATTTCGACCGATCCGGCGACAGCAGCGCGGTATAGCCGAAGGTCTCGGCTTCGGCCTCCATCGCCATGCGCGGCGACGGATAGAAGGTCGGATCGGGGCGGAGGGTCTCCAGCATGATCGGCTCCTCGAATCGCCAACAGTGCGGCATTCCGGCCCGATGCGGCCCGGCATGACGAAGTTACGCGAGCGGGCCCATGCCGTCAACCACGACGATCAGCGTTGGGCGGAGCACATCGATGGGCCCGGCCACCGCGCCGGCGGTGCGGACGAGTTTGAATGCCCGACAGCGACCGCGGCGCCTGCGGCTGCTCCGGCCGGTCGAAGCCCGCAGTAGGCTCGGGCGTTCCGTGCCTACCTGCCGCGAAGCTTCCGAATGGCCGCGATCTGCGCCGCCATCGCCGCGAACTCGCCCTGCGCCTTGGCAAAGTCGATGTCGCTCTTGGCGTTTTTCATGGCTTCTTCGGCCACGCGCTTGGCATCGGTCGCCTTGGCTTCGTCGAGGTCCTTGCCGCGGATGGCGGTGTCGGCCAGCACCGTGACCGTGCCCGGCTGAACCTCGAGGATGCCGCCGGCCACGAATACGAACTCGTCCTCGCCTGCGGACGAACCGTCGGCATTGGCGCGTTCGATCCGCACCGCGCCGGGTTTGATGCGCGTGATGAGCGGCGTGTGACGCGGCAGGATACCGAGTTCGCCGCTTTCACCCGGCAGGGCCACGAACCGCGCCTCGCCGGAAAAGATGCTGCCTTCGGCGGATACGACGTCGACGTGTAGTGTGGCCATGGTGTTCCTTCAACGAGTCACAGCAAGCATGAAGAAGCTGCGGAGAGCAAGCAGACGGTCGCCAGGGTAGGCGCCGAGCGCAAGTGGACAGGCGTCCGCTGAGCACGGCAACGCCCCCCAGCGGCCGTATGCGCCGCTCACTGCAGCTTCTTCGCCTTTTCGATCGCCTCGTCGATGGTGCCGACCATGTAGAAGGCCTGCTCGGGGAGCGAATCGCACTCACCGGCGACGATCATCTTGAAGCCGCGGATCGTCTCCTTCAGCGGCACGTACTTGCCGGGCGAGCCGGTGAACACCTCGGCGACGTGGAACGGCTGCGACAGGAAGCGCTGGATCTTTCGCGCCCGCGCCACCGCCAGCTTGTCCTCCGGCGACAACTCGTCCATGCCGAGCACGGCGATGATGTCGCGCAGCTCCTTGTAGCGCTGCAGCGTGCCCTGCACCGCGCGGGCGGTGTTGTAGTGCTCCTCGCCGACGACGTTCGGGTCGAGCTGGCGCGAGGTCGAGTCGAGCGGGTCGACCGC
>CAXTDH010000265.1:0-5153 GCA_964242405.1 uncultured Rhizobacter sp.
GGTCCGAGAGCTTGACGGTCACGTCCTTGGCGTCACGCACGACGTGGGCGTTGGTCAGGATCAGGCCGTCGGCGCTGATGATGAAGCCCGAGCCGATGCCCTTGAACGGCACGCCGCCCTGCGGCCCGCGCCGCTGCTGGAAGCCGGGCATGCCGCGGAAGAACTTGAAGAACGGGTCGTCGCCGTCCATGCCCGGCGGCAGGCCGCCGCCTTGCTCCTCGGCCGAGGCCTTGTGCAGGCCGGCCACAGCCACGCCGACGACCGCCGGCCCCGACTGCTTGACGATCGCCCGATAGTTCGGCGTGCCGCCAGCAGCGAGTGGCGCGACCGGCGCGGGCGCGCTGGCGTCCGAAACGACGACCGCGGTGTTGTTGCTGCTAACGCTGTCAGTGCTGTTGCCGTTGCTGTTCAATGCCGCCGACGGTTTGGCCTTCAGCCAGCCAGGCGTCAAATCGAATGCACCGGCCGTGCCGGCAGCGGCCACCGCCAGGATTCCGGCGGCGACCATCGCGGTGGTGAGAGCTTTGATCTTCATGGCGATTCCTGTCGAGTCTCGTTTGCAATCCGCGGACCATTCCGCGCTGCGAGAGAAGATAGGGACCGTCGGTTAAGGCTCCATTAGCAATCGATTAAGCGAAAGTTAGGGTGGACGCTTGAAGTGGAGGCTTGAGGCGGGACGTCCAAAGCGGACAACGACCCGCAGACCACCGAGCGGCGAATCGCCGAGCGTCACCGTCGCACCATGGCGCAGTGCCACGCCGCGGACGATCGCCAGGCCGAGGCCTGTGCCCGCCTCGCCACCCGGTGCCTGGCGGTAGAACCGGTCGAAGACCCGTTCGCGGTCTTCCGGGGCGATGCCCGGGCCGGCGTCGTCGACCTGCAGCACCGGCACGCCGGCGTCTTCGGCAACGCTGATCCGGACGTCGGAGCCTCGCGGCGAGTAGCGCACCGCGTTGTCGGCCAAGTTGCGCGCCAGCACGCCGAGGGCCGTCGGTTCGCCGCTCAGGCGCACCGGTGCCTCGGCCTCCAGGCTGAACTCGATGGCTCGCGACCGGGCGAAGGGCGCGATGTCGACCATCGCCAGGCGCACCACTTCGCGCAGGTCGATGTCGTCCTCGAGCGCCAGCGGCGCGCCGGGTTCGCTTCGCGCCAGGCTCAACAACTGCTCGACGCCGCGCACCGCCCGGTCGATGCCGGCAGCCAGGGCGTCCGCTGCCGCGCTGCGGGTGGCGTCGTCGGGCGCCCGCCGCAGCAACTGGATCTGCAGCTTGAGCGCGGTGAGCGGCGAGCGCAGTTCGTGCGCCGCATCCGACACGAAGGCCCGCTGCGCATCAAAGGAGGCGCCGAGCCGCTGCAGCAGGCCGTTGAGCGCCACCACCAGGGGCGCGACTTCGTCCGGCAGCCCGGCCGTCGGCAGCGCCTGCAGCGATTGCTCGTCGCGCTGCCGAACGTCCGCCGCCACCCTGCGCAACGGCGCCAGCGTCGACGCTGCCAGCCACCAGATCGCAATCGCCAGCAACGGCGCGATCAGTGCCAGCGGCGTGACGCTGCGCAGGGCAGCGTCGGCCGCCAGGCGCCGCCGGTTCTGCAGCGGCTGCGCGACCTGGATTACCCGGTCGCGGGCGACCACCCCGAAGGTGCGCCAGGTTTCGTTGCCGACGGTCAGGTCGGCGAAGCCGAGCAGCGCCCGCTCCGGCAGCCGCTCGTGGTCGCGCGAGGCGTAGATGCTGCGGCCGTCGACCGTCCAGATCTGGATGACGAAATCCAGTTGGCCGTCGGCCAACGCGCTGGCCTGGCTGCCGGCGATCTCGCCCTGGTCGCGCAACGAGAGCGCCATCTGGCGCAGCTGGTAGTCGAACAGCAGCTCGGCCTGCGCGAGGACGCTGCGGTAAGTGACCGCCGCCATCGCGAGCGCAGCGACGAGCAGCGTCGCGAGCAGCGCCAGCAGGAGACGAACGCGCAGCGAGTTCATCGAGGCCGGCGCGAGCGAGCCGCTCGGTGCAGGCGCGAACGACCCGCTCGATACCAGCGCGAGCGAGCCGCCATCGATGCGCGCCGGCCCTCGCCTGCTCTTCGCATCAGCCCTGCCGCGGCATGTCGCCCACGAAGTAACCGACACCGCGGATGTTCTGGATCAAGTCCGCACCCAGCTTTCGGCGCAGCTGATGAACGTAGACCGAGACGGCATTGCTCTCGATCTCCTCCCCCCAACCATAGAGCCGGTCCTCGAGCTGGGCCCGCGACAGGAGCGCGCCGGGCCGCTGCATCAAGGCCTCGAGAACCGCGTACTCCCGTGCGGAAAGCAACACCGGAATGCCGTCCCGGTGGACTTGCCGGGTGGCAGGGTCGAGCGTCACGCCGCCGAAGCCGAGCGTGGTCTGCGCCCGGCCGGTGTGGCGGCGCAGCACGGCGCGGATGCGGGCGCTCAGCTCGTCGAGGTCGAAGGGCTTGACGAGGTAGTCGTCGGCGCCGGCATCGAGCCCGGCCACCTTGTCGCCCGGGCCGTCGCGAGCGGTCAACACGATCACCGGCGTCGCGTCCTGGCGGCTGCGCAGTTCACGCAGCACGGTCAGGCCACCGGTCGGCTGGGTGTAGTCGCCAGCGGCGCCGCTCGCCGGCAAGCCGAGGTCGAGCAGCACCAGGTCGAAACGCTCGCTGGCCAGCGTGCCGGTGGCGGCCGCTGCGTCGCGCACCCAGTCGACGGCGTAGTTCTCGAGCCGCAGCGCGCTGCGCAGGCTCTCGCCGATCATCCGGTCGTCCTCGATCAACAGCAGGCGCATGCGGGCTGCCTCTTCAGGGTCGACGTTCGGTTCGGCACAGCCGGGCGGCTCGCATGCCGGCCAGGGCCCGGAGCGCTAGGCGGCACAGGACACGACGGCCAGCACGCCGCCAGCGAAAGGACGCGCAATGGAACCGGGTTTCGAATCGAACATCCGGGTTCGAGCATAGCCCTGGAATCGCCGCAAACCGAAGGGCCTCAGTGCAAACGATGGGGCCCGCGCACCTGTGCCGCCGACCGCTCTCGCGTTATCGTTCGCCCATGGCTGAAGCTCACCAAGGTACCGACACCGGGACGCTGCCTCGGGTCCTCGTCATCGGCTGCGGGTTCGGCGGCATCGAGGCGGTCCGCGCCCTGTCGGCGGCCGCGGTCGAGATCACCCTGGTCGATCGCACCAACCACCACCTGTTCCAGCCGCTGCTCTACCAGGTCGCGACCGCCGGCCTGAGCGCGCCGGCCATCAGCGCACCGATCCGGCACATCCTGCGCAAGGAAATGGCGCGTGGCAACCTGACGATCTTGCAGGCCGAAGTGAGCAGCATCGACGTCGCCGCTCGACGGGTGAGCCTCGACGGCGATCAGAGCCTGGCCTACGACCATCTGATCGTTGCCGCCGGCGCCACCCACAGCTACTTCGGCCACGATGACTGGGAGGCGCATGCACCGGGCCTGAAGACGCTGGCCGACGCTTTCACCATCCGCTCGCGGGTGATCGGCGCCTTCGAAGAGGCCGAGCGCTGCACCGAGGCCGCGGCGCGCGAGGCCTGGCTCACCTTCGTCGTCATCGGCGCCGGCCCGACCGGTGTCGAAATGGCCGGCACCATGACCGAGATCGCTCGCCACACCCTGCCGGCCGAGTACCGCCGGATCGATTCGGCATCGGCCCGGGTGGTGTTGCTGGAAGGCTCCGACCGCGTGCTCGGCGCCTTCGTGCCGCAGCTCTCGCAAAAGGCGGCCGAGCAACTGACCCGCCTGGGTGTCGACGTTCGCACCAGCTGCAAGGTGACCGGCATCGATGCCGGCGGCGTCGACTACGAACACGCCGCCAGCGGAGCCGCGACGCAGCGCTTGCCGGCCAGGACGGTGATCTGGGCGGCCGGCGTCGCTGCCTCGTCGCTCGGCCGGTCGTTGACGGCGACTGCCGGCGCAGCGATCGACCGCGCCGGCCGGGTGATCGTCGAGCCGGACCTGAGCCTGGCGGGGCACCCGGAGGTGGCGGTCGTCGGCGATCTGGCGGCGGCGCGCAGCTACGGCGGCAGCGGTGAGCCGAGGCCCGTGCCCGGCGTCAGCCCCGCGGCCAAGCAGATGGGCCGAGCCGCGGCGGCGAACCTGCTCAAGCGCCTGGCGGGCCAGCCGACGTTGCCGTTCCGTTACGCCGACTACGGCAACCTGGCGACCATCGGCCGCAGGGCGGCGGTCGTGGACCTGACCGTGCCGGTGCTGGGCGCCCTGCGGTTCTCCGGCTTCACCGCCTGGCTGTTCTGGCTGTTCGCCCACATCTGGTTCCTGATCGGCTTTCGCAGCCGGCTGATCGTGATGACCGACTGGGGGTGGTCGTATTGCACCTATCAGCGCTCGGCACGGGTGGTCGCAGCACCGCCGCCCGGGGCCCATCGATCGGGAGTCCCCTCATGACCACGACAACGAGGCTATCGCCCAACGACGGGCGCAGGTCGATCGCCGCGGCTGGATCGGCCGTTGCTCGATCGGCCGTTGCTCGATCGGCCGTTGCTCGATCGGCCGTTGCTCGATCGGCCGCCGGTCGATCGGCCGCTGGCGGCGCCGCGTTCATGGCCGGAATCTCACTGGTGTGCAGCCTGCTCCTGGCCGGCTGCTCCAACAACAGCAGCGCCCCCGGAGTCGACGCCGGCACCGCGCGCAACCTGCGCATCCACGACATCCAGGGCGCAGCGCACCGCTCGCCGATGGAAGGCCGGATGGTGAGCGCCGTGCCGGGCTTCGTCACCGCCGTCGCCGCCAACGGCTTCTACCTCGAAGACCCGCTGCCGGATGCGAACCCGGCCACGTCCGAGGGCATCTTCGTCTTTACCGAAACCCCGCCGACGACGAGTGTCGGCCAGTACCTGCTCGTCTCCGGCGAGGTTCGCGAGTACCGGCCCGGCGAGGCGAGCGGTGGCGCCGCGAACCTGACGACCACCGAAATCGTCACACCGACGATCGCGGCAGGGGGCACGCCGCCCGCGCCGCTGCCACCACCCGTGCGCATCGGCGCCGGCGGCCGCATGCCACCCACCGGGCGGATCGCCGGGCCGGCGCAGGGCGGCGACATCGAACTTCCCGCCTACCGTTTCGACCCGACCGCCAACGCCATCGACTTCTACGAAAGCCTGGAGGGCATGCGGGTGGTGGTCGA
>CAXTDH010000266.1:0-3743 GCA_964242405.1 uncultured Rhizobacter sp.
GCTGGCACCGGCTTGTTCGGCGGCGCCGGCATCGCGCGCCTCGTCCTGCTGCATCTGCCGAACGATCGCCCGGGAGGCGAGGTCATCCGGCGGCAAGCGGATCAAATGAGAACCGAGATGGCTTTCGACCTGGTGCTCCGTCTCGGCGACGAAGCCCAAGCTGACCGCCTCGCTCGCCCGGCCCGCGATCAGCCCGAGCCCGAACGCGCCGGCGTACCAGAGCGGGTTGAGGAGGCTCGGTCGTGCCTGCAGCTCGGCGAGCCGGCGCTCCGTCCAGGCCAGGTGATCGACCTCGTCGCGCCCGGCGTGCTCGAACTGCGCCCGCACGGCCGGGTCGCGGCTGGTCAGCGCCTGGGCACTGTAGAGCGCCTGGGCACAGACTTCGCCGACATGATTGACCCGCATCAGGGCGCCCGAGAGCGCTCGCTGGCGGGTGGCCAGGGGCGGCGTCGCGGTGCCTTCCGCCGGGTAAGGCCGTGCGCCGTGATGCCCGCCGGAGAGTGTCCGCAGGGCGTTGTCGGCAGCGATCAGCAGGGAGTCGAGGGACGGCAGGGCAGGGATCGGCATCGCGGGAATCGGCATGACGACAGGTTAACGCAGGCGCGATCCGGCACTTGTTCTCAGGGGGCTGGCCGCTCGTTGCGCCTAGACAACACAAAGTCCTTTTTTCCCCGACGAAGCTTTGCATCGCCCGGCTCGTCTGGTGCAATACACACAACTTCCGCTGAGGGGGTTATGCCTGATCTGCCCCAACGAGGGTGATTCGTGATCGGGACCTCTTGTTCAACTTAGGAGATAGTTGCAAATGAAAAAATCACTGCTCGCTCTCGCGGTCCTGGGCGCTTTCGCCGGTGCTGCGTCGGCCCAATCTTCCGTGACCCTCTTCGGCGTCGTCGACCTCAGCGTCAACTACCAGAAGACGAACAACGCCAATGGCCGTGCCGGTCAGCGGATCATCACCGAGGACAGCAACCAGCTCAACAGCAACCGCCTCGGCTTCCGCGGCATCGAGGATCTCGGCGGCGGCTTGAAGGCGGGCTTCTGGATCGAAGCCGGCATGAGCAACGATACCGGCGCGGGCGCAGCCACCGGCGGCGGTCTGTCGTTCAATCGTCGTTCGACGGTCAGCCTGATCGGCGGTTTCGGTGAAGTCCGTCTGGGCCGCGATTACACGCCGACCTTCTGGAACACCGTTCTGTACGACGTGTACGGCGCCAACGGCCTCGGCCAGGCCGACAACATGACGATCTACGCACGCGGCGCCCTGGGCAGCGGCGCGACGTCGACGGTTCGCGCCAACAACTCGGTCACCTACTTCCTGCCGAGCAACATCGGTGGTTTCTACGGCCGCGTGATGGTCGCGGGTTCGGAAGGCGTGTCGGGTCAGAAGTTCTACGGCGGTTCGTTGAACTGGGCCGGCGGTCCGCTCGACGTGGGCGGTGGCTACAGCACGACCAAGATCATCAACGGTACCTCGGCCAATCTGAAGACCTACAACGCAGGCGCTTCGTACGACTTCGGCGTGGCCAAGCTGTACGCCTTGTACAACGTCTCCGATTACTCGCCGCGCAAGCTGAAGACGGCTGAAGTCAGCGTCGGCATTCCGGTCGGCGTCGGCGCCGTCAACGCCAGCTACACGCACGGGTCTTACTCCGGTACCACGATCGGTGCAGACACCGGCAAGGGCGACCAGCTGTCGGCTCAGTACATCTACAACCTGTCCAAGCGCACCGCCCTGTACGGCACGCTGGCCTATATCCGCAACCGCAGCGGCGCGAACTTCGCGTTCGGCGACGTGCCGGTGTTCGCAGGCCAGAACGTTCGCGGCGCCAACGTCGGCGTCCGTCACTCGTTCTGATCGATCGACCTTTGGGGATTCGGGCTTCGGCCCGAATCGCACAGCCGCCTTCGGGCGGCTTTTTTGTGCGCTCGGCATGGACACGCTTTGACCGATCGAGGGCAACAGTGTCGGCCGAGCGTGGCCCAGGCAGGGCGGGTAGAAACAAGCTTGCCGTGGTCGTGGATGGGGCCGGCCTTTGCTTCCATGCCAACCGAAACTACACGCCGAGCAAGCGCCGGCGTCGGCAATCAGCAGCAATCGCGGCGGCCAGGCTTGTCAGCAAAGGCACCAGCACGTGTCCCTGGTTGAGCGTTTGACTCAGTTCCGCCGGGTCACGCACGTATTCGCGGACCATGCGGTTGCGCAACTTCCTCGAGGCAAGCCATTCGTCGGCCGAGCTCAACAGGCCGAGCTTTTCGGCACGGTCGAGGTTGTCGATAACGGCGCCCACCGGCTCGTCAAGGGAACGCAGATATTCCGGCAGCAGCTTGTCGGCGAGGGTGTCCTGGAGGCGGCCGAACCGCGCCACGAATGCATCGGTTCGCTCGGACTCGTCGAGCCGAGTGCGCAGGGCCATCGCTCGATCTGCACTGAAGGGGACTGCGAACAAGCGCCGGTCCGTCTCGAGGAGGTTTCGCGCTTCGAGTTCGACTGTCTCGACCAGAAAGGCAAGGCGAGCCTGCGGGCTCATAGCGCCAGGCCCATCGCCAACGCCGCGACATGGACGGGCTGAACCTCGGTCGAGGGGTCGAGCAGCAGCAGATCCACGCGACGCCCGCCCAGCAGTCGCTCGGCGTGTGAGGCCAGTCGAGCGGCCACCCACGCGCGTTGCTGCAAGACTCGGGGCGACCTGAC
This sequence comes from uncultured Rhizobacter sp., assembly GCA_964242405.1. Lineage (GTDB taxonomy): Bacteria > Pseudomonadota > Gammaproteobacteria > Burkholderiales > Burkholderiaceae_C > LMDS01. The sequence goes on from CAXTDH010000266.1 coordinate 2,696, forward strand.
CAGAAGGTCCACATCTCCCCCGCGCAAGGTGTCATCGACCCGCGAGCCGAACAGCAGCACTTCGCAATCAGCCCCCAGCTCGCGGGCGAAGTGCGCCTTCAATGCGAGGCGGTGCGAAGCAGACAGGCGCATGTTGAAAGTTTAGTTCGACGAAGCCGTCACGCGTGAGGTGGCGATCGGCCGTAACAGCCCTGGTGCCGCAAACGCATCGCTGACGTCGGAATCTGCCGAACGTACGCTCCGTGCGATGGCCACCACGCGGCATGGGGCTTGCAACTACCATGTCGGCGCAAAGACGGTGTCCATCAGCCTCCACATCGCATTCAGATCCCTTCATGCTCGTCTTCATCCTCCGCCGCTTCGTCCAGGCCGCGATCGTGATGGCCGTCGTGGCGTTCATCGCCTTCATGCTGTTCCAGTATGTCGGTGACCCGGTCACCAATATCCTCGGCCAGGACGCGACTCTCCAGCAGCGTGAGCAACTGCGGGCCGATCTCGGCCTCGATCAGCCGTTTCCGGTGCAGTTCGCCCGCTTCGTCGGCAAGGCGGTGCAGGGCGAGTTCGGGCTGAGCCTGCGGCAGGGGCGCAAGGTGTCGTCCCTCGTGGCGGAGCGCCTGCCGGCGACGCTCGAGCTGTCGCTGACCGCCGCTGTCATCGCCCTGGCCGTCGGCATTCCGATGGGCGTGTACGCGGCGCTCCGGCGCGGCACCGTGCTGTCGCAGACGATGATGACCGCCTCGCTGCTCGGCGTGTCGCTGCCGGTGTTCCTGATCGGCATCCTGCTGATCCTGGTGTTCGCGGTCGAGCTCAAATGGCTGCCGAGCTTCGGCCGGGGCGAGGTGCGGTCGTTCGGCGCCTGGAGCACCGGCTTCTTGACCGTCGACGGCTGGCGCCACCTGGTGTTGCCCGCGATCACGCTGGCCGTCTTCCAGCTGACCTTGATCATGCGGCTGGTGCGCTCCGAAATGATGGAGGTGCTGCGCGCCGACTACATCAAGTTCGCCCGTGCCCGCGGTTTGCCGAACCGGGTGGTGTATTTCGGCCACGC
>CAXTDH010000266.1:3753-5151 GCA_964242405.1 uncultured Rhizobacter sp.
CTCAAGAACACGCTGGTGCCGGTCATCACCATCACCGGTCTCCAACTCGGATCGCTGATCGCGTTCTCGATCATCACCGAGACGGTGTTCCAATGGCCGGGCATGGGGCTCCTCTTCATTCAGGCGGTGACCTTCGCCGACATCCCGGTAATGGCGGCCTATCTTTGCCTGATTTCGCTGATCTTCGTCACGCTCAATCTCGTGGTCGATCTGCTCTATTTCGCGGTCGACCCACGCCTGCGCGTCGAACGCGCCGCGACGGGCCACTGAAGTCGCTGCTCCGCCCAGTTGCGGGCATTCCCAACCTGGTCATCCGCTGCTTGTCTGTCCTCTGCCCCTTTGTCTGCCCAAATTCGCATTCATCTCCGGATCACTCCATGAAATCGACGGTATCTCCCTTGCTCCTGCTCACGGCGGCGCTCTTGCTTGCAGGCTCGTCCGCCCGCGCCGTGACGCTGCGCGTCGCCGACCAGGGCGACGTCCAGTCGATGGACCCGCATTCCCTCAACGAGTCGCTGCAGCTCAGCTTCATGGGCAACGTCTACGAGTCTCTGGTGGCGCGCGGCAAGGACATGTCCGTCCAGCCGCAACTGGCGACGAAGTGGTCGCAGACTTCGCCGACCGTCTGGCGGTTCGAGCTGCGCAAGGGGGTCAAATTCCACGACGGCACGCCGTTCACCGCCGACGACGTCGTCTTCAGCTTCAAGCGCGGCACCGACTCCGGCAGCGACGTGCGCGGCTACACCGCGCCGATCAAGGAGGTGCGCAAGGTCGGCGACCTGACCGTCGAGATCGAGACCGTCGCGCCGTTCCCCATCCTGCCCGACACGCTCACCGTCTACGCCATCATGAGCAGGAAGTGGTGCGAGGAGAACAAGGCCGATCGGCCGGTCGACCGTCGCAAGGGTGTCGAGAACGCCGCCAGCTTCCGCGCCAACGGCACCGGCCCGTTCCGGCTGAAGGAGCGCCAGCCCTCGGTGCGGACGGTGCTGGTGCGCAACTTCAACTACTGGGAAAAGGTCGACAGCAACATCGACGACATCGTCTTCACGCCGATCGGCAACGACGCGACGCGCGTCGCCGCACTGATCTCCGGCGAGATCGACCTGATGGAGCCGGTGCCGCTGCAAGACGTCGAACGTGTCAAGTCGACGCCGGGCTACACCGTGCTGCAGGGCCCGGAGCTGCGCACCATCTTCCTCGGCATGGACCAGAAGCGCGACGAGCTGCTCTCCAGCAGCGTCAAGGGCAAGAACCCGTTCAAGGACCGGCGGGTGCGGCAGGCGTTCTACCAAGCGATCGATATCGAGACGATCAAGGCCCGGGTAATGCGCGGCGGGGCCACGCCGACGGCGTGGATGGTCGCGCCGCCTTGCATAACCGTGCCGGCGACGGGGT
>CAXTDH010000267.1:0-5151 GCA_964242405.1 uncultured Rhizobacter sp.
GCTGCTGGCGGGCGACGTGGACGAGGACGCCATCGCGGTGCCGGGCCTGGACGTGATGGTCAACCGGTGCCCCATCAACCGCACCAACCGCTTGACGATCGCCAGGCCCATGCCGAGCCCTTGCGCCCGCACCCGTTCGCCGCGACCGACCTGGTAGAACTCGTCGAACACCTTCGGCAGGTCGGCGGCGCGGATGCCGACGCCGGTGTCCCAGACCTCGATGTGGGTGTGCGTGGCGGTCGACCGGGCGACGACGACGATGCCGCCCTGCTCGGTGTACTTGATCGCGTTCTGCACCAGGTTGCCGAGCACCCGCTCGATCAATTGCGGATCGCTGCTGACCGACTTGCCGCCGGGCGAGAAGCGCAGGCCCAGGCCTTTTTGCTCCGCCTGGCCGGAGAAGTGCATGTGCAGGCGCCGGAACAGGTCGCGCAGCGGGAACTGCTGCACGCGCGGCTCGACGGCGCCGGCATCGAGCCGGGAGATGTCGAGCATGACGTTGAAGGAGCGGTCCAGGCCGTCGATCGCCCGGTTCAGGTTGCGCACCAGCGGCTCTTCGGCCGTGCCGGCCAGGCGCTTCTCGAGCGTCGCGGCAAAGAGGCCGATGGCATGCACCGGCTGGCGCAGGTCGTGGCTGGCGATGGCGAGGAAGCGGCTCTTTTCCATGTCGGCACGGATCGCGGCGTCACGGGCCGCGGCGAGTGCGGCGATCTGGTCGTCGGCGTCGATCGTCGCCAGCGTCGCGGCACGCCAGCGGCGGTGCTCGGCCCAGGTCAGCAGCCCGAGTACGGCGCTTGCGAGCACGGGGAGGAGGGTGCTTTCGAAGGAGCTCGCGGCGGCTGCGCTCGACCACGCGTCCAGGGACGGCGGCGGCAGCAGCCAGGCGCGCAGGCCGGTCGCGAGCGGCAGTGCCGACGCGACCGCCGCCAGCAACGGCATCGGCGCCGACGACCAGACGAAGACCAAAGCCAGTGCTGCGATCCCTCCCGCAATCAGAGCGTGCCACCCTGCCGGCAGGAGCGGACCGGTCATCCAGGACGCCGCGGCGACGAAGGCCAGTGCAGATAGAAGGGTCGCAGTCGTGACGCGCCCGGCGGCGGTCGGGGTTGCACGCCCACCGCCGGCGGTCGCCGCACGCCAGGCGACGGCGGTCGCTGCCCACCACGGCCGGCCACCCGACCACGTCAGGGCGGACGCCACCAGCAGGCTGGTCACAGGCGCGGCAACGGCTGCTTCGAGGTCGAACCGCCAGCCCGTCAGCGCGAGTGCGAGGCCGACGCAAAGCGTGGCCCCGGCGGCGATGCCGGCGTTTGCCGCCACCTCCCGCGACGCCCGCTCGCGGAGACGCTCTTCGACGCTGCGTCGCGCCTCGCCCGAGGGTGCAGGCCGGTCGCCGTCGTCGCCCGGCCCGGCAGCGACCGCGACGAACGAGTCGGACGGGGTCGACGGCGAGGGCGCGGTCGCCGGCGAGGGGGACGACGCGAGCGCGGCCAAGGACGTCGACGCTGCGAGCCGTGCCGCCGTTAGCGGTCAGCGATCAGCCGTCGTCTGTCAGCCGTCAGCCGTGTGCCGTCCCCCGTCAGCCAGCGGTGAGCAGCCCACATTCAGCGGAACAGGCTGATCAGATGCGAGCGCGAGGTGACATCGAGCGCGAGCAGCAGCGAAGACACGTAGTTCTTCACCGTGCCCAGCGACAGCCGGGTCGCCGTGCAGATCTCCTGGTTCGCGCAACCGGACAGCACCAGCTCGAGGATCTCGAGATGGCGCGGCCCCAGCTCGGCCACCCTGTCATACATGGCCGACGACGGGAAGCGGGGAAAGAGCGCGGCCGCACCCTGGCCGGCCGCCGGGCTGCGCGCATCCTGCAGGCCGGCCGGCCAGAGCAGCGCCGTCAGTGTCTCGCGCAGCTGGGTCAGCAGCGTGCTCTTGCCGACATAGCCGACGGCGCCGAGTGCCCGTGCCTGGCGGACGACGAACTCGTCCTGGGTGGCGCTGAACACCGCCACCCGCGCCTTCGGGTGCTTCTGCAAAAACGTGCGCAGGCCCTGCAAGCCCTTGCAGTCGGGCAGGTTGAGGTCGAGCAGGACGGCATCGACATCGCTGTCGTAGCAGTCGATCGCCTCTTGGAGCGAGCCGGCCTCGACCCATTCGATCGGCACGCCGGCGATCTCGGTGTGCAGGGCACGGATGCCGAAGCGCACCAGTTCGTGGTCGTCGACCAGCAACAGCTTGCGCGGCGTGGGCGATGCCTCGGGCGGCGACTGGGGCCGGTCGCCCGGTCGCCCGGCAGCGAATGAAATCGGCGATGCCAGGTTGTGGAAATCAGTTCGGGTGCGGGGCGCCAGGCTGGGGTTGCCGGTCGGATCCATGGGATCTCCTTCACGAAACGATCACGGAAAATCGGTCGGGCGAAGCGGGTTCCCTGGCCGAGGAAGGCAAATGTAGGGCAGCCGGAGCCGCACCGCATCAGTGAAGTTAGGGGGGCGGATTCGCGGCGTCGTTCCGTACTCGACAGGCTGCGTCGCGGCCCGGGCGGTTACCTAAGTCACGACGCGAAGCCGCGGTCGCTGGCTATTCTCGTGGCACAGGAGTGCAACGATGAGCATGGTCGGATACCCCGTGGACGTGGCAGCGGTCGTGCTGACGGTTGCATTCGTCGCCGGTTGCGCGAGCGGGCCGCCGAAGCCGACCGTCGTCAACGGCACCGTCCAGGCAGCGGCGAACGTCAACCCGAGCATCAGCAAGCGGCCTTCGCCGCTGCTCGTGCGCATCTATGAATTGAAGTCGGGGGCGGCGTTCGGCAACGCAGATTTCGTCTCGCTCTACCAGGGCGACCAGGCGGTGCTCGGCAGCGAGATGGTCTCGCGGGACGAGTTCGTGCTGAACCCCGGCGACTCGCGGCCGATTCAGAAACTCGCAGCACCCGAAACCCGCTTCATCGGCGTCTTCGCGGCCTATCGCGACCTCGACCGGGCGAAGTGGCGCAGCCTGATCGCGGTGCAGCCGAACCAGACGCAGCGCATCCTGATCCGCGCGGACGAGCTGGCGATCACCGCCACTGCCGTGCCGCCCGCGGCTCGATGACGAAGATGGGCACGCACCTCGGCATCGGCATCGGCATCGGCATCGGCATCGGCGCGGCCACCAGCACCAGCCGGCAACCCATCCCATGAGCTGGCGCAGCAAGGTCATCTGGTCGCAGGGCATGTTCCTGCAGCCGCACCACTTCCAGCAGCAGGCGCGCCATGTCGAGCACCTGGTCGACGCCCGCATCCGGGCCACCGGCCCGCATGCCTGGGGCTTCTCGGAGCTGGTGCTCGACGAGGGCCTGCTGGCACTCGGCCGCGTCGGCATCGTCCGGGCGATCGGCGTGCTGCCCGACGGCACGCCGTTCAGCGTGCCGACGCTGGACGCCGTCCCGGTCTCGATCGAGCTGCCGGCCGACACCCGGGACGAGATCGTCTACCTGACCGCGCCGATCGCCCGGCCGGGCGTCACCGAGATCGACTTCGGCGGCGCAGACGGCCCCGACCTGCCGCGCTTCAAGGCCGTGCTCGAAGAGCTGCGTGATGAAAGCCACGCCAGCGACGACGCCGAGCCGATCCAAACCGGCGCACTCAACCTGCAGCTGCTGTGCGGCCGTGACGCCGGCGACGCCCACGCGCGCATCGGCATCGTCCGCGTCGTCGAACGCCGTGCCGACCAGCAGGTGGTGCTCGACCGCGGCTACATCGCGCCGCAGACGTCCATCGAGGCGACCGCCCAGCTCTCGGCCACCGCCGCGCTGCTGCACGGCCTGATCCGCCAGCGCTCACGGTTGCTGGCCGCACGCATGGGCCAGTTGAGCCACGGCGTATCCGAGATGAGCGACTTCCTGATGCTGCAGGTGCTCAACCGCGCCGAGCCGGTGTTCCGCCAGCACGCCGGCGGGCCGACGGTGCACCCGGCGGAGTTCCACCTGCTCTGCCTGCAACTCGCGGGCGAGCTCTCGACCTTCGCGAGCGAGACGCGCTTCCCGCCGGAATTTCCGCTCTACCGTCACATCGACCTGCAGGCGACCTTCGCGCCGGTCGTCGAGGCGCTGCGGCGGATGCTGTCGACAGTGCTCGAGCGCAACGCGTTGCAGATCGCGCTGACCGAGCGCAGCCACGGCGTTCGCACCGGTGTCTTCGACGACCCGGACCTCGCGCGGCAGTCGAACTTCGTGCTCGCCGTGAACGCGCAGTTGCCGTCCGAGCAGCTGCGCCAGCGCTTTCCGACGCAGTCCAAGCTCGGCCCGGTCGACAAGCTGCGCGACCTGGTCAACTCGGCCCTGCCCGGCGTGCCGATGCGCCTGCTGCCGACGGCGCCGCGGCAGCTGCCCTTCCATGCCGGCTTCCACTACTTCGAGCTCGACCGGGGCGCCGAACTCTGGAAGCAGATCGAGCGCAACGGCAGCCTGGCGCTGCACGTGGCCGGCGACTTTCCCGGGCTCGAGCTCGAGCTCTGGGCGATCCGGCAACCGGGCTAGGGCACGTCGATGAGCCCGGCCAGTTTCGACGACCCGTTCGCGCAGCTCGACGAGACGCGGACCTTCCTCAAGCCGAACCCGGGCGGCCGGACGGCGCCACGGCCGTCGCTGGCCGACTCGGGCCGCAACCTGGGTCTGGACCCGTCTGCCGACGCCGCGCCCGCCCCCGACACCGGCCTCAACCCGCTGGTCGCCCTCGCCAACAAGCTGCTGCTGGTCGTGCCGCAGCTGAGAGCGACGCGCCATGTCGCCGATCCGGCGGCGCTGCGCCAGTCACTCGCCCAGGGCATCCGCGATTTCGCGACCGAGGCGGCGCGTGCCGGCATCGCCCCGGAGCGGGTGATGGCCGCCCGCTACGTGCTCTGCACCATGCTCGACGAGGCCGCCGCGGACACGCCCTGGGGCGGCTCGGGCACCTGGGCGCAGGGCAGCCTGCTGGCGATGTTCCACAACGAAACCTGGGGCGGCGAGAAGGTGTTCCAGCTGATGGCGCGGCTGGCCGAAAAGCCCGACGCCAACCGCGACCTGCTCGAGCTCATCTACAGCGCCCTGGTGCTCGGCTTCGAAGGCCGCTACCGGGTCATCGACAACGGCCGGGCGCAGCTCGACGCGGTGCGCGACAAGCTCGCCGGCATCCTGCG
>CAXTDH010000268.1:0-5144 GCA_964242405.1 uncultured Rhizobacter sp.
GGTGTAGGCGTCGTCTCCGTACTGGGTGAAGATCAACTGCCGCGCCGCTTCGGCGACGTACTCGGCATGCACCGCCACCTCCGACGGCGCGCGGTATCGCAGTTGCTCGGCCCGTGCGGCGTCGCGTTGCTGGCGGCTGATGAAGCCGTTGTCGAGCATCCGGTCGAGGATGCGCAACTGCCCGTTCCTCGCCCGCACCGGGTTGTTGATCGGGTTGTAGGCGGACGGTGCCTGCGGCAACCCGGCCAGCATGGCCGCCTCGGCGACCGAAAGGTCTTTCATCGGCTTGCCGAAATAGATTTCGCTGGCAGAGGCGAAGCCGTAGGCCCGCTGGCCGAGGTAGATCTGGTTCATGTAGACCTCGAGAATCTGATCCTTCGTCAGGAGGCTTTCCATCTTGAAGGCCAGCAGCATCTCGTAGATCTTGCGGGTGTACGTCTTCTCGGTCTTGAGGTAGAAGTTGCGCGCCACCTGCATCGTGATCGTGCCGCCGCCCTGGGTGGTGTGGCCGGCGGTGATGTTGGCCACACCGGCGCGCAGCACGCCTTTGACATCGACGCCGTTGTGCTCGTAGAAGCGCGCGTCCTCCGAGGCGAGCACCGCCTGTTGCATCAGCTTGGGGATCTGGGCAAGGGGAGTGAAGGTCCGGCGCTCCTCGCCGTATTCGCCGAGCAGCACGTTGTCGGCCGAGAAGATGCGCATCGGCAACTTCGGGCGGTAATCGAGCAGGCCGTTGATCTCCGGCAGGTTCGGGTAGGCGACCGCCAGCGCGATGCAGACCAGCACCGCCACCGACACGCCCGCGGCCGTGACCAGCCCGACCAGCCACAGGGCGCTCTGGCTCAGCCACCTCGCCCATGTCGGCAAGGCGGGCGCAGCGGCGGCAGCCGAGGTGCGGCCGGAGGCGGCGGGTCTTACGGCCCCGCGGTCTGTTTCGCTCATGAATTTCCCATGGTGCTAATAAAGCATTATAGAAACCGGGGTTCGTGACGAAATCACGGTGAAGACGCATTTGCAAGCGGTGAGGAACGCCCCTGTTGGCACCCCTCGAACAAGGGGGCACACTAGTCACGATCACGCCGATTCAAGTGTTTCGGGCCGTGAGCGATGCAAGAAGATGGCGGGTGTGAGCCGGCTTTTTCCCTTCTTGCTCATAGTCTCTACTGCTAGCATTCAAGTAACTTATTAACAAACCAGCACAGCGTCAGGTGCTGGGGAAAAGGCGCCGTGAGTTTCCTTGACACGCTGTTGGGCCGCAAGCACCCGGCGATGATCGGCCTCGACATCAGCTCCTCGAGCGTCAAGCTGGTCGAACTCGGCCAGAACGCTGCCGGCGACTACGTGCTCGAGCGATTCGGCGTCGAGAGCTTCGAGAAAGGCTGGATCGCCGACGGCCAGATCGAGAAGTTCGACGAGGTGGCCGAGGCCGTCAAGCGGGTCGTCGCCAAGAGCGGCACCAAGACGCGGCAGGTGGTAATGGCGATGCCGCAATCGGCCGTCATCACCAAGAAGATCATGTTGCCCTCCGGCTTGCGCGAGGAAGAGCTCGAACTGCAGGTCGAGACAGAAGCCAACCAGTACATCCCGTTTTCCCTCGACGAGGTGAGCCTCGACTTCTGCGTCGTCGGCCCGAGCCTCACCTCGGTCGGCGATGTCGAAGTGCTGATCGCCGCCTCCCGCAAGGACCGCGTGCAGGACCGCCAGGGTCTGGCCGAAGCCGCCGGCCTGAAGCCCGCGGTGCTCGACATCGAGTCGCATGCGTCGCGCCTGGCGATGACCCGGGTGATCGCCGCGCTGCCCAACGGCGGGCAGGATGCGCTGGTCGCACTCTTCGAGATCGGCGCCGATACCACCAGCTTGAAGGTGCTGCGCGACGACGAGATGCTCTACGACCGCGACCAGGCCTTCGGCGGTTCGCAGCTCACCCAGCTCATCTCGCGCCAATACGGCTTCTCGCTCGAAGAGGCGGAGCAGAAGAAGCTCGCCGGCGATTTGCCGGAGGACTACGACGGCGTGTTGCTGGCGCCCTTCGTCGACAGCCTGTCGCAGGAGATCGGCCGCGCCCTGCAGTACTTCTTCACCAGCACGCCGCATCACAAGGTGCACTATGTGATGCTGGCCGGTGGTACCGCGACCTTGCCGGGGCTGAAGGACCGGGTGACCGAACTCACCGGCTTCGCCTCGATGGTCGTCAACCCGTTCGAGAACATGCAACTCGGCTCGGCGGTTCGCGAATCGAAGCTGCGCCGCGAAGCGCCGTCGTACCTGACGGCCTGCGGGCTGGCGATGCGGAGGTTCGTGTCGTGATCCTGATCAACCTGCTTCCGCACCGCGAGGAGCGCCGCCGGCGCCGCAAGATCGCCTTTTTTGCCGGCCTCGGCGTGGCGGCTGTCATGGGCGTCGCGATGGTCGGGGCCTGGTATGTCATCGTCCAGCAGCTCGCCGATGCGCAGCGGGGCCGCAACCAGTTCCTGCAGACCGAGATCAGCAAGCTCGACACCCAGATCAAGGATATTGCGAACCTGAAGGCCGAGATCGCCTCCCTGGGCGCCCGGCAAAAGGCCGTCGAAGACCTGCAGATCGATCGCAACCTGCCGGTGCACCTGCTCAACGAACTCGTCAAGCAGACACCCGAGGGCATCTACTTCACCTCCGTCAAGCAGGACGGTGAGATGTTGTTGCTGAGCGGCATTGCGCAGACCCAGGAGCGCGTCTCCGAATTGCTGCGCAACACCGCCTACAGCTCCGAATGGCTGGTCAAGCCGGAGTTGATCGAAAGCAAGGCGACGACGCTGACCGCCGCCAACCGCGAGCAGAAGCGCCTGTTCGATTTCTCCGTCCGGGTGGCTGTGAAGCGGCCGCAGGACAACAAGCCGGCCAATGGCGCCGCATCGGCACCCGCCGGTTCGGCAAGCGCAGCCGCCAAGAGGGCCTGAGACGATGGCAACCCAAACCCGGCCCTCGGCGTTCGACCTGAACCAGGTCTTCAAGGACGCTGCCTCGCAGTTTCGTGGCCTGAACGCCGCTGAACCCGGTCAATGGCCGCTGCTGCCGAAGCTGATGGCCTGGTTGGCGGTCGGCCTGGCGATGGTGGCCGTCGGCTGGTTCACCTTGCTCTCGGGCGCGCACGACGAGCTCGATGCCGAACGCGCACGTGAGCCCGTATTGAAGGCCGACTACCGCGCCAAGCTCGGCCAGGCGGTCAACCTGGCCGAACTCCGCAAGCAGAAGCTCCAGGTCGAGGAATACGTGACCCAGCTGGAGAAGCAGCTGCCCGGCAAGGCCGAGATGGACGCGCTGCTCTCGGACATCAACCAGGCGGGCCTCGGCCGCGGCCTGCAGTTCGAGCTGTTCCGGCCGGGCCAGGTGGTCGTGAAGGACTACTACGCCGAATTGCCGATCTCGATCCGGGTTTCGGGCCGCTACCACGACATCGGTGCCTTCGCCGGCGACATCGCCAACCTCTCGCGGATCGTGACGCTGCACAACCTGTTCATCAGTTCGCCGGTAGTGCGCGACGCCACCGGTCTGCTGGCGATGGAGGCGACGGCCCGCACCTACCGCTATCTCGATCCGAACGAGATCGAGGACATCCGCAAGACGGCCGCGGCCGCTGCCAAGAAGGCGGGCGCGAAATGACGCGGGCGTCGATGCGACGGCCGAAGCCAAAGCCGATGTCGATGTCGATGTCGATGTCGACCCCCGGCAACCTCCGGCGCGCTGCGGCTGGCCTCGGAATCAGCGCCCTGCTGCTGTTGCTCAGCGCCTGCAGCGAAGAGCAGGGCGAGCTGACCCAGTGGATGGACCAGCAGAAACGCGAAGTCAAGTCGAACGTCCAGCCCTTGTCGGCACCGAAGAAGTTCATCCCCCAGGCCTACGTGACGATGAACGGCGTCGAGCCGTTCAGTACCCAGAAGCTGACGGTGGCGCTGAAGCAGGAAGCGCGGCAACCCAATTCGCTGCTGGCCGGCGAGCTGAACCGCCGCAAGGAGCCGCTCGAGGCCTACCCGCTCGACAGCATGACGATGGTCGGCAGCGTGGCCCGTGCCGGCCGCCCGTATGCGTTGCTGCGGGTCGATCGGCTGCTCTACCAGGTCAAGGCCGGCGACTATCTCGGCCAGAACTACGGAAAGATCACCCGAATCTCCGAGACGGAGCTTCAGCTGCGTGAGATCGTCCAGGACGCCGGCGGCGAATGGGTCGAGCGCGACGGCACCCTGCAGCTGCAGGAGAAGCCGCGGTGACGGCGGCAGTACCCGCAGTCACAGCAGCAAGTGCAACAGCAGACCGCGACACGACCACGAGCGCCCCCATGAAGAGCATCCAGGAGATTCCCATGACCCGCAAGTGGTGCTCCCGTGCCCTGGCCTTGGCCCTGCTCGTCGGCCTGCCGGCGACTGCCCTGGCGCAGGTGACGATCCAGGCCATCACCAGCACCCAGCAGGCCGGCGCCAATGTCGTGCGGATCGAGTTGTCGGAGGCGCTTGCTGCCATCCCGGCCGGCTTCACGGTGCAGAGCCCGCCGCGCATCGCGATCGACCTGCCGAACGTGGTGAACGGCCTCGGCAAGTCGAGCGTGGATGTCAACCAGGGCAACCTTCGTTCGGTGAACGTGGCCCAGGGCGGCGAACGGACGCGGCTGGTGCTCAACCTGAAGAATGCGGCCAACTACCGGGCCGAGTTGCAGGGCAAGGCGCTGCTGGTTGTCGTCGAAGGCAGCGGTGCGCCTTCGACCGACGCCGCGGCCGCGCCTTCGACCTCCCTGATCGCGGCCCAGCCGCTGCACTTCGCGCCCAGCCTCGGTAGCCAGCCGCTGCCGCTGAAGGACATCGACTTCCGCCGTGGCAACGACGGCGCCGGTCGGGTGGTGGTCGAGATGCCGAACAACCAGGTGGGCGTCGACATTCGCCAGACAGGCGCCACGCTGGTCGTCGAGTTCCTGCGCTCGACGCTGCCCGAGAGCCTGCGCCGCCGGCTCGACGTCAACGATTTCGGCACGCCCGTCCGGGCGATCACCACCACCCAGGCGGGCGACCGGGTGCGCATGGTGATCGAGCCGCGCGGATCGTGGGAGCACAGCGCCTACCAGAGTGACAACCAGTTCGTGGTCGAGGTGCGGCCGCTGAAGGTCGACGCCAACAAGC
>CAXTDH010000269.1:0-4165 GCA_964242405.1 uncultured Rhizobacter sp.
CCGCCCATCCCACCGGTCCCGTTGCTGCCGTTGCCAGGCACACCGATGCGGCTCGCACCGGCCGCACTGCCTGCGCCCGCGGCACCGGTTGCCGCGCCGCCACTGACCCCGCTGTCACTCGAACCCCCACTGGTTCCGCCGGGCAGGCCATTCGTGACGAGGTTGCCCGTCGACTGGCAATTCGCCCAGCCGTTGCCCTGGTAGAAGTACACCTGCCACTGGCTCAGGCCGGTCAGCGCCCGGACGGCGCCGGGTTCATCGTCCAGCAGCTGCTGGCTGTGGAGCCAGCTCTGCTGGAGGTCGGCGGTGGTGGTGACCGCCGGGCCGGCCCAGCGCACCCAGCGAGCGCCGGCCGGGTCCGGTCGCAGCGACCAGGCGACCACCTGCAGGCCCGTCGGCGTGTGCCGCGCCAGCCGCACGGTCGCGCCGTCGCAGGACAGCGCCTGCGGCAGCACCGAGCTTTCCTGGATCGCCATCAGATCCTGTTCCCACTGAGCAATCACGGTGTTCAGGCGCAGTGTCCGGTCGAGGCGCACTTGGCTCGAATCCCGGGTGCGGACGATGCCGTCGACACCGCGCCAGGCCATTCCGGCCATCACCGCCATCACCAGCAGCGCGACCAGCACCTCTATCAGGGTGAAGCCGGCGCTGCGCCGTCTGACCGTGCTCATTTGCGCAGGAGCGTCGACAAGCTCAGGATGGCGCCGCTGCCACCGCCGCTGCCCGCGTCAAGCACCAACACCTCGACACGCACGAAATTGGGGTTCGGCGTCGGTCGCACCGACATGCTGCCCCGGTAGTCGCGGCCGAGCTGGCTGCAGCGGAAGTCCGAGTCGCCGATCGGCGGGGTGAGGCCCGAGAGTCGCAGGCCGGTCAGCTGGTTATTGGCACACCACTGCGCGGCGCTGACGTCCGCAAGCCGTTCGCTGTTGCCGGTCAGGGCGCCCGCCGCCTTGATGCCGGCACCGAGCGTGATAGCGACGATCGTCAGCGCGACTAGCACCTCGATCAAGGTGAAGCCGGCGCTGCAGCGGGGCAATGGCCGTGCGGCTCGGCGTCGCATCAGCGTTCCGTTGCGAGCGCTTCGTCGACCACCGCGAACGGCCCGAGGCCGTCGGTAGCGAGCGTCAGTCGTCGGTCGGCGAGCCGAAGCAGGATGCGCTGCGCGCCGATCATCGGCTCCGGCCCGAGCAGCACCGCCGCGGCGCCGGGTATCTCGGCGGTCACGCCCTCGGTCAACCAGTGCGACGGCAGCGCGGCCGATGGCGGCAGGCCGACGAAGCGAAAACCCGGTTCGCCAACGCGTCCGGTGCGCGGCTCCCAGCTGGCCGGCAGGCCCGAGGCGCGGGCTTCCGTCCTGGCCGAGTCGAGCAAGGCGACCAACCGCGCGCCTTCGCGTTCCAGTTGCGTCTCCGACGGGTTGCGCAGGCCGATGCTGATGACGCCGCTGGCGATGGCGATCAGCGCGACCACCACCAGCAGCTCGATCAGCGTGAAGCCGTCCGGACATCGGCGCGACCAAGCCCGGGCCGTCCGGTGAACGGGCGGCGCAGGCGGTGTCGCCGCTCTACTGCCAGGAGCCGACGTCGGCATTCTTGCCCTCGCCGCCGACGACGCCGTCGGCGCCGAAGCTGTAGATGTCGATCTCGCCTTTCAGCCCGGGATTCGAATACTGGTAGGCATGGCCCCAAGGGTCGTTCGGCAGCTTGTCGATGTAGGGCTTCCAGTTGTTCGGAATCTCGCCGACCGTCGGTTTCGCGACCAGCGCCTGCAGGCCCTGTTCGGCGCTCGGGTAGCGCAGGTTGTCGAGCTTGTAGAGCTTCATCGCCTGCATCAGGTTGTTGACGTCGGTGCGGGCGGCGGTGACGCGGGCGTCGTCGGCGCGGTCGAGCAGGTTCGGCACGATCAGCGCGGCCAGCACGCCGATGATCACCAACACCACCATCAGCTCGATCAAGGTGAAGCCAGGCGCGCCGCGGCGACGACGGCCGGCTCGCCCGGCATGAAGAACAACATCGGAGATCAGCAGCATCGTGGAGTCGTCCCGGCCGGAAATGGGCGTTGTCGAAGGTCGTTGTCCGGGCATTGTGGCTCCGTCGACGCGATCATAATCCGCTGATGTCGGCCCGAATTTCTGCGTTCCTCGTCTGGGCGGTGGTCAGCGCGACCCTGCTGTTCTGGGGTTTGCGCCTCGTCGTTCGCTCGCCGCCCTCACCTGCCCAAGCCGTTGCGGTCGACGACAGCTCGGCAGTCCGGGGCGACCTGACCCGCCTGCTCGGCGCCGCCCCGGTACCGGTTGTCGCGGCTGCAACGGCCGTCCCCGAGGCGAATGCCCGCTTCAAACTGATGGGCATCATGGCGCCGAAGTCGCAGGTGCCCGCTTCCCAGGGCGTGGCATTGATCGCGGTCGACGGCAAGCCGCCCCGCGCGGTCAAGGTCGGCGCCTACCTCGACGACCAGCTGGTGCTGCAATCGGTCAGCCTGCGCACTGCGGCGATCGGGCCGGCGGGTGGGCCGTCCGCCGTCGTGCTCGAAATGCCGCAGTTGCCGAGCGCCGCGACCGGCTCCTTGCCACCGCTCAATGGCGGTGTGCCGGTGCCCACTGGGCGCTTCGTGCCGCCGAGCTCGTTGCCCGGGCAGGGCGCGCCGGGCCAGGGGATGCCGGGCCAGGGAGGTTCGAGCCAAGGAATGCCGACCCAAGGAATGCCGACCCAAGGAGCATCGCCCCAGGGCTTGCCGCCACAGAGCGGGGCGCCGACAGGCGGCTTGCCGGCATCGGTGCGTGGCAATCCGTCCTCCCCCAACAACTGATTTCCTTGCCTTGCCAGCCGCCGGCTGCTGAGCCAGCGCCGAGCCCGGACCCAGCGTCAGCTCAACGTGCCTGCACCTGATCTCGGCGCCAGCGGCGACGGGGCCGATGCAGCGCCCCCCGGCGAGCCGAAGGCGCTCGGCCGCGCCTCGGTGCCTTCGGCGATGTCGCTCAGCAGGGCCGCGGCGCTGCGCACCAGGGGCCAGGCGAGCGTCGCGCCGGTGCCGTCGACGCACTCCATGCCGAGCTCGAGCAGGGCCGAGGCGTCGAAGATGCCGAGTGCATGGTCGAGGCCGCGGTGGCCGTGGCTCCGGGTGAACAGGCAGTAGTCGGTCACCGCCGGGGCGATGCGAGCGGCGACCGCGAGCGCGGCGCAGGCCGGTACACCGTCGATGAGGATCAGGTGGCGCTTGCTGCCGGCGACCAGCATCACACCGACCATCATCGCCATCTCGAAACCACCGAAAGCCGCGAGCACCTCGACCGGGTCGGTCACCGCCCGGTGCCGCATCTGGGCCGCCTGCAGCACGACCAGCAGGTGGGCGAGCTCCTCCTCGGGCATGTCGGCGCCACTGGTCAGCAGGTCGCTGAGAGCGACCCCGGAGAGCCGCGCCAGGATCAGCGCCGCGCTCTGGTGCGAGCCGACACCGACACCGGCGCAGGCGAGCGCGTTGCCGATCATCGAATCGGCGATCTCCATGCCGGCCCGGATGGCCGCATGCGTCTGGTCGAGCGACATCGCGGCGCTGAGGCGAGCATTGCGGGTACCGTGAGCGATCTTTCGGGCCAGCAGGTGGGTGTGCGGCGGCACCGCCTCGGCGATACCGCAATCGACCACCGACAGCTCCAGGCCCTGAATCCGGGCAAAGGCCGAGATCGGCAATTGCGAGCTCAGGATCCGGTGGGCGATCCGAGCCGTCGATGGGCGACCGGCCTCGACGATGTCGTCGACCGCCAGCCCGTGGTCGGATGCGAAGATCGTGAGTTGCGGCGTCTCGAAGCGGGGCGTCAGGGTGTTCTGGATCAGCCCGAGACGGATCGCGAGCGGCTGCAGCTCACCCAGCCCGCCGGTCACGTCGGCACGTGCCGAGAGCTTGTCCCGCAACGCCTGGTCGAGCCGCGGATTGAGCGTGGAGGCGATGAGCGAGCGATTGACCGACATGATGAGGTGACTGCCACAGCGGTCCGTCGAGACGATGGGCGATTGTGCCGCCAGCCCTGTTCGAACCTCAGCGCAGGAACAGTCGATAGGCCGGGTTGGCGGTTTCTTCGGCCCAGGGATAGGCGAGGCCCTCCAAGAACGCGCCGAACGCGCCGCTGTCGTCCTGAGGGACGGGATCCTCGGCCGGCAGCGGA
>CAXTDH010000269.1:4175-5139 GCA_964242405.1 uncultured Rhizobacter sp.
GTCGCCGGCACCTGAATACCGACGAGGATGCGGCCGTCGTCGCCGCCCTGGTTGCGGTAGTGGAAGAGGCTGATGTTCCAGCCCGGGTGCATGCTCGAGAGAAAACGCATCAGCGCGCCCGGCCGCTCCGGGAAGACGAAGCGGTAGAGGCGCTCGTCGGCGGCGAGGCTGCTGCGGCCGCCGACCATGTGCCGCACATGCTGCTTGGCGAGCTCGTCGCCGGTCAGGTCGAGCGTCGGAAAGCCGTGCCGTGTGAACTCGTCGGCGAGCCGGGTCGATTCGCTGCGATCGACGGTCGCCAGGCCGACGAAGACATGGGCCTCGCGGACGTCGGAGATCCGGTAATTGAACTCGGTCACCGACCGGGGGCCGACGAGTTCGCAGAAGCGCTTGAAGCTGCCGCGTGCTTCGGGAATGGTCACCGCGAACACGGCCTCCCGGGCCTCGCCGACTTCCGCCCGTTCGGCGACGAATCGCAAGCGGTCGAAGTTCATATTCGCGCCGCAGGTGATGGCGACGAAGGTCTGGCCACGGCAACCGTGGGTTTCGATGTACTGCTTGATCGCCGCCACCCCGAGCGCACCCGACGGCTCGAGGATGCTGCGGGTGTCCTGGAAGACGTCCTTGATGGCGGCGCAGGCGGCGTCGGTGTCGACGACGATGAAGTCGTCCACCAGTTCGCGCGTCAGGCGGAACGTCTCCTCGCCGACGTACTTGACCGCGGTGCCGTCGGCGAACAGGCCGACCTCGGCGAGTCGCACGCGTCGCCCGGCCCGTATCGATTGCAGCATCGCGTCGGAATCGCGTGTCTGCACCCCGATCACCCGGATCTCGGGCCGTACCGCCTTGATGTACGCCGCGACGCCCGAGATCAGCCCGCCGCCGCCGATCGCCACGAACACCGCGTCGCTCGGGCCCGGGTGCTGGCGCAGGGTCTCCATCGCGAGGGGGCCCTGGCCCGCCA
>CAXTDH010000270.1:0-5125 GCA_964242405.1 uncultured Rhizobacter sp.
GAGCGGCTGGCGCTGCAACGTGACGGAGGCCGGGGCGATGCCTGAACTGCACGTGCCGCAGCTGCTTGCCCGGCAGCGCACCGACCTCGAGCGGCTGTTGCAGGCTGCCGGCCCGCTCGCGGTCGCCGTCAGCGGGGGTGTCGACAGCCTGACGCTGGGCGTGCTGGCGCACCGGGTGACGGCCGATGCGCTGCTCGTCCACGCCACTTCGCCCGCCGTGCCCGCCGAGGCGACTGCCCGGGTCCGCGAGTGGGCCATCCGCGAGGGCTGGCGCCTGGAAGTGGTCAACGCCGGCGAGTTCGCCGACCCGGCGTACCGCGCCAACCCCGTCAACCGCTGCTTCTTCTGCAAGACGAATCTGTACAGCGCCGTTCGCCGCATCAGCCCGCGGCAGATCGTCTCCGGTGCGAACCTCGACGACCTGAAGGAATACCGCCCGGGGCTGGACGCCGCGCGCGAGCACGACGTCCGTCACCCGTATGTCGAGGCCGGCATCGACAAGCCGGCGGTGCGTCGACTGGCGGCGGCGCTCGGGCTCGGCAGCGTCGCCGAGCTGCCGTCCTCGCCCTGCCTGTCGAGCCGGGTCGAGACCGGCATCGCCATCGACCCGCAGGCGCTCGCCAACATCCACGCGGTCGAGCGGCTGGTCGACGAGGCCGTGGCGCCGGCGACCGTGCGCTGCCGGCTGCGGGCCGAGGGCATCGTCGTCGAACTTGATGCGGCGGCACTGGCTGCGCTGGGCCCGGCGGACCGGGATCGGCTCGCCGGTCGCATCCAGGGCGTCTGGGTGGGTGATGCCGTCGAACGATCGATCCGCTTCGCGACGTACCGCACCGGCAGCGCCTTTCTGACGAAGGCGTTGCAACCGCTGCAGGTGTTGCGGTGAGCGGTGACCGTCCGCAGCCGCCGTCACAGCCGCTGTCGCCACCGGACCCGGTGCCCGAGGTCGTTTTCGACACTGACCGAGGCCGCCGCATCGGCCTGGACGAAGCCGTCTTCGCGGCCGGCAAGTCGACCGCCCAGCTCACCGGCATCCTCGACAGCGCCCAGGCCGACGGCCGACCGCTGCTGCTGACGCGGCTGTCGGCCGAGCAGCTCGCGGCCCTGCCCGAACGCCACCGCGAGCGCCTCGACCACTGCGCCGATTCGCAGACCGCGACGGCCGGCCCGTGCCGCCCTGTCAACGCCGATCGGCTGATCGCGATCGTTTGCGCCGGCACCACCGATCTGCCGGTCGCTCGCGAGGCGCTGCGCACACTGCGACACCAGGGTGAAGACGCGCAGCTGTTCGCCGATGTCGGCGTCGCCGGGCTATGGCGGCTGACCTCGCGCATCGAGGCGATTCGCGCCTTCCCGGTCGTCATCGCCGTCGCCGGCATGGACGCGGCCTTGCCGACGGTGCTCGGCGGGCTGGTCGGCAGCGCCCTCGTCGCGGTGCCGACATCGGTCGGCTACGGCGTCGCGGCCGGCGGTCACAGTGCACTCCACTCGATGCTCGCGAGCTGTGCGCCGGGCATCGCGGTGGTCAATATCGACAACGGTTACGGCGCCGCCTGCGCCGCGCTGCGCATCGTCCAGGCGCTGCGTCAGCGATCTCACCACACCGACCGGGCCGCTGCGGCCCGTCGGTGAACCCGACAACCCTCTCGCAACTTCATCAGGAGAACGACGACATGGAACGACGTGGATTCATCAAGGCCTCGGCCGCCGGGGCCAGCATGGTCGCGGCCGCGGGCGGCGCCTCTGCCGCCACGACGCCGACGGCCGCCGGCGCGATCAACCCCAACACCACCAACGAGGGCTTCGACCCGAGGAAGTTGCTGCGCATCAAGGATGCCGGCGAGCGCCGCGGCGACATGCTCTACCGGCCGCTCGGCAAGACCGGCGAGAAGGTGTCGGCGATCGGCCTGGGCGGCGCGCACATCGGCAAGATGCCGGTCGACGAGCCGATGGCGATCAAGCTGATCCAGGCGGCGCTCGACCGCGGCATCAACTTCCTCGACAACTCCTGGGATTACAACGAGGGCCAGAGCGAGCTGCGCATGGGCAAGGCCCTGGCGCAGGGCGGCTATCGGCAGAAGGCCTTCCTGATGACCAAGATCGACGGTCGCACGAAGGAAGCCGCCAACGCCCAGCTGAACGCCTCGCTGACGCGGATGCAGACCGACCGCATCGACCTCGTCCAGCACCACGAGATCATCCGCTTCGACGACCCTGACCGGATCTTCGCGACGGGTGGGGCGATGGAGGCGCTGGTCGAGGCGAAAAAGGCCGGCAAGATCCGCTACATCGGCTTCACCGGCCACAAGGACCCGCGTATCCACCTCTACATGCTGGCGATGGCGGCCGAACGCGGCTTTCATTTCGACACGGTGCAGATGCCGCTCAACGTGATGGACGCGCACTTCCGCAGCTTCGCCCACCTGGTGCTGCCGGCGCTGGTCGAGCAGCAGATCGGCGTGCTCGGCATGAAGACGTTCGGCGACGGCGTGATCTTCAAGTCGGGGCTGGCGGTGACGCCGATGGAGATGCTGCACTACTCGCTCAACCTGCCGACGTCGACCGTCATCACCGGCATCGACAGCGAGAAGGTCCTCGACCAGGCCTTCGAGGCGACCAAGACCTTCAAGCCGATGGGCGCGGACCAGGTGGCGGAGCTGGTCGGCCGGACGCAGCAGCTGGCGATGAAGGGCGAGTACGAGCTCTTCAAGACCTCGCAGCATTTCGACTCGACCGCCAAGCACCCGGACTGGCTGGGCGGGCCGTCGGAAAGCGTGCAGAAGCTCGCGCCGTCGAGTACCTGAGCGAGGCGCTTCCAGCCCCGCCATCAGCCCGCGTCCTGCCAGCCGATCCGATCGGCCTTGCGCCGGAACCAGCGCCGCAGCAGCCGCGTCGCGGAACGCGGTGACAGCGACGACCGGGTCAGGCTGCCGGTCGGGCCTTCCGCCGTCGTCGCGCTGCGATCGGCAGCCTGGGTACCGAGGCTGCCGCGACGTCCGACGACCAGCATGACGGCGGTGTACATCGGCAACGGCGGCATCCGGCACCCGGCGTCACACAGCGGCAAGTCCGGTAGGCCTGGCAAGCCGTGGATGGATCCGGCGGCGCGTACGAACGCTCAAGCGGCCGGCCAGAAGCCGGTGAAGGTCGACGGCTCGGGCAAACCGCGGACGACGCCAGCGCCGGAAGCGGTGCTGTTCAGGTCCGCATGCCACCAGATCGAGCAGCCGGCGAAGCGCGCGAGCAGCGCTTGTGCCGCGGCGCCCTGCAGCCAGCGGCTCAAGCCGGCCGCGGCACTCGGCCGATCCTGGTCCGAAGCGCCAGCCCATGTGCCGGCGCCGGTACCCGTCTGCGCGCCGGCAGCAGAGCAGGCCGCCGACGAACGATGGGCAGCCGGCGGCAACGCCGACGACTGGCCGGCAGCAGGCCAGGGCGGCGCCCGGCCGAGTGCCTGTTCGAAGGCTTCGACCGTCGCGCCGTCGTCCAGGGTGGCGGTCGCGGCCTCGGCCAGGTGGTCGAACCAGGCCTCCAGATGGCGGAGCGCCGGGCCGTCCTGTGGCGCCTCCGGCCGCCGGCTCGCCACGAGCAGCGGGAAGTAGCGGCCGACATTGTCCGAGCTCGGCATCATCACACCGAACCACCAGCCGTCGTCGACGATGCCGGGCGCCCAGGCGAAGCACCAGAGCGGCGAGGTCAGGTAGCGCTCCAGCCAGCGCTCGCCGAGCAGCGCGCGGCCGGTGCTCATCCCTTCCGACAGCCAGGGGTCGGCCAGCTCGACGAAGCCGCGCGGCAGGCGCCGTTCGGCGAAATCGCCGAGCGGGGCCAGCTTGCCGAACCAGCCGGGGGGCTCGGGCAGGAGCGGGGGGCTGCTGTCCATCGACATTCCCGCGACCTTTTCGGCTCAAAGCCCCGACGGGCAGGAGAACTCGTTGAGTTCGCGCAGGTGGAACGGGTTGCGGACGCTGCTCGCGGTGACGTCGAACACCGCCTTGCGGCCGTCGACGTCGAAGGTGACGCGAAACTTCTCGGGCGCGCCGCTCGGCTCGAGCTTCGCACGGTCGAGCATCCGAAAGAGCGCCCACGGCCCCTCGGTCACCATGCCGGAGTTGCCGGTGGCGCTCGGCGGCGTCACCTGCAGCCGCACCTGGGCGCTGCCGCGCGGGCCCGGCCACTGCACCGTCGTCGGGATCTGGGGGCCGTGCAGGTAGCGCACCACCTGGCCGTCGACGTCGAGGACGAACTGGGTGAGGGCCGGGTCCATCTCGACCGGCTTGAACTCGAGCTTGAGCGACGGCGCGGCGCCGGCCGGGAAGAAGGTTTCGCGGACCACCGCCGCGCGCTGGAACTGCGGCAGGCTGCCCGAGTCGCTGCCGAGCGGCGTGCCCTCGACCGGGCGGAAGCGCCAGGGCCGGGCGCTGGTATCGACGTAGGGGCTCAGCTTGTCCTGGAACACCCGGTCGATCTTGCCGCCGGGGCCGAAGATCTGGGCGAAGTCGGCCGGTGTGGCGTCGCGGGTCGAGCGCGGGTCGAGCGGGTAGCGGCCGGCGAGCGCCTGGTTGCAGAAGTCGCCGACCTCGGCGCGGACGGTCTGCGACAGGTTCTGCCGCACGTTCAACTGCGACTGGTGGGCGCTGCTCGACGACAGCGTGTCGAGCAGCGACCTGACCGGCTCGGGCGAGGCCGCGGCCACCGCCTTGACCTTGTTGGGCACCGGCGACGGCGGCGGCGCGGCCCCGCCCTGCACCGCCGTCTCGACCGCGTTCAGCAGCACGTAGACCTCGCCGATCAGGGCCATGGTGTCGTCGAGCGGCGCCTTGCCGCCGCCCTCCGGCGCGCTCGTCAGGTAGCGCAGGCCGGCGAAGCGGTCGTCGACGATCGACTCCAGCGCCGGCCCCAAGGCGACCGGTGCGCCCGGCGCCACCATGCCCTTCAGCTTGTCGGCGCCTTGCTTCACCACCCGGGTGGCTCGGTCGGTGAGCTTGTCGACGATGTCCTTGCTCGCCGGCCCGCCCAGCGTCGTCTCGCGTGACACGGCGCGCAGCAGCGGTGGCAACGGGCTGTCGGGGGCAGCGAGCAGGCGGGCGGTCTGGGTCGACTGGGCGAGGCTCGTCAAGGGCACGATCCG
>CAXTDH010000271.1:0-5125 GCA_964242405.1 uncultured Rhizobacter sp.
CAGGACGACCTGTCGCAGCGTCGAAACCGGTGACGTCGCAGAAGCGGCTGCGGTCGCTGCGGCCAGCCTGTCCGTCGCACCGGTCACAGGGTGGTCGCCTTCAGAGGCCCTGGCAGGCGCGTCGGCATTCATTTTGGAACCGGCCTGCCCTGCCCCTCGACCGGGTCACCGGCCACCTCGAGCAACTCCTGAGCGTGCGCCAGGCTGGTGGTCGACAGCCGTTCCCCCCCGAGCATTCGCGCCACCTCGGCCACCCGCACTTCGCCGACCACCGCCTGCACATCGCTGAGCGTCGCGCCGCCCACCAGGCGCTTCGAGACGACATAGTGATGATCGGCGCAGGCCGCCACCTGCGGCAGGTGGGTCACTGCCAGCACCTGTCGATCCCGGCCGAGCTGCTTCATCAGCCGACCGACGGTGTCGGCGACCGCACCGCCGACACCTGCATCGATCTCGTCGAAGATCAACGTGCCGGCATCAGCGGCTGCGTCGACCAACTGGCTGGTGGTCACGGCGATCGCGAGCGCGATGCGCGACAACTCTCCGCCCGAGGCCACTTTGCCGAGCGGCCGGGGCGTGCTGCCGGCATGGCCGGCAACCCTGAATTCGGCCGATTCCAGACCGAAGGATTGGGGCGAATCCTGAGGCAGCAAGGCGACCTCGAACTGGCCGCCCGCCATGCCCAGCTGTTGCATCGCCTGGGTAACGGCCGCGGAAAGCCGCGGCGCGGCGGCCCGGCGGGCCGCCGAGACGTTGCTTGCCGCTGCCTGGTAGTCGGCCAGCGCCGTGTCGACCGCCCGTTGCAGCGCCGCAGGGTCGGACGCCGCGTCGAGCGCCTTCAATTCGGTCTTCCACTGCGCCAGCAGCTCGGGCAACTCCGCCGGCGGCCGCCGGTAACGCCGTGCCAACGAGATCCAGGCCGACAACCGTTCCTCGAGCGCCTGCAAGCGCTCGGGCTCCAGATCGGTGTGGTGCAGGTAGCCGACCAGCGTCCGGGAGGCGTCCTGCAGCTGGGCTTGCGCGCCTTGCAAGGCCTCGATCGCCACTGCCAGCCGCTCGTCGAAAGCGGCCACTTCTTCGAGACGGTGCAATGCCCGGTTGAGCAATGCGTCGGCGCTTTCCTCTTCGGATTCCGACACTGCGTCGAGTGCACCACGCGCCGCCTCGATGAGCGACTGGGCGTTGGCCAGCCGTCGGTGCTCCGCGTCGAGTTCCGGCCATTCATCGTCTCCCGGCGCCAGCTTGTCGACCTCGCCCACCTGCCAGGCGAGACGCTCTCGCTCACGCTCGAGTTCCGCCTGCTGGCTGCCAGCGAGGTTCAGCGCATCGGCCGCCGCTTTCCACGCCGACCACAAGGCCGCCAGCGGCGCTGCATCGATCCCGGCAAAGGCATCGAGCAGCGCCCGGACCGACGCAGCCCGGGTGAGGCTTTGCCAGGCGTGTTGCCCGTGGATATCGACCAGATGAGCGGCCGCCTCGCGCAGCTGGGCGATGGTGGCGGCACTGCCGTTGATCCATGCCCGGCTCTTGCCCTGCGCATCGATCGTGCGGCGCAGCAACAGCGATCGAGTGGCGTCGGCAGAGCCGTCATCGGCAAAACCCGCGTCTTCCAGCCACATCGCGAGGCTTGCCGGGCTGTCGAATTCGGCGCTGATGTCGGCACGGGCCGAGCCTTCGCGCACCACGCCCGCGTCACCGCGGCTGCCGAGGGCGAGCTGAAGGGCGTCGACGAGGATCGACTTGCCGGCGCCCGTTTCCCCGGTCAGGACCGAGAAGCCGGTGTCCAGGTCGACCTCGAGCGCGCTGACGATGACGAAATCGCGAAGCGACAAGCGGCGCAGCATCAGGTGACCT
This sequence comes from uncultured Rhizobacter sp., assembly GCA_964242405.1. Classification (GTDB taxonomy): domain Bacteria; phylum Pseudomonadota; class Gammaproteobacteria; order Burkholderiales; family Burkholderiaceae_C; genus LMDS01. The sequence continues at coordinate 1,855 of CAXTDH010000271.1, forward strand.
CGACCGGACGCTCCGCACGGCGCAGTGCATCTCGAACCCCGCCGCCCGACGGTATCGGGCCGAACTCGCCGGCTCGCCTGCCGATCGCGTTCAGCGGCGACACCGCCGCCGTGCCGGTCCTCGTCCCTGTGGTTGCGACCTCCAGCGCTGCGCCGCGACACCCGCTGGCAAGCCACCCCTCGTCGTGCTTCTTCAATTAACCCCCGAATTCCAGTGCAGCTTGCGCCGCAGGGTCGCAAAGTAACTCCAGCCCCGCGGGTGCAGGAACCGCACCTGATGCGACGACCGCTGCACCCGGATGATGTCACCGTGGTGCAGCCGGGCCAGCGATTGCATGTCGAAGCTGACGCTGGCGTCGCGCCCGGCGACGATCTCGATCGTCACCTCCCCGATGTCCTGCAGCACGATCGGCCGGTTCGACAGGTCGTGCGGCGCAATCGGCACGAGCACCCAACCGGCGATGCCGGGATGCAGGATCGGCCCGCCCGCGGACAGCGCATACGCCGTCGAGCCGGTTGGCGAGCCGATAATCAGCCCGTCGGCGCGAAAGTTGGCCACGAACTCGTCGCCGATGTCGACCTTGAGTTCGACCATGCTCGCGCTCGCTCCCCGGCTGACCACGACGTCGTTCACCGCCAGGCCGTCGAAGATGGGCACGCCGTCTCGACTGACGCCGCCGGTGAGCATGGTGCGCCGCTCCTCGACGTAATCGCCGGCGATCATCGGCGCGAGTGCTTCGGCGTACTGGCCCAGGTTGACGTCGGTGATGAAGCCGAGGCGGCCCTGGTTGATGCCGACGAGTGCGGTGCCGTAGCGAGCGAGCTGCCGAGCAATGCCGAGCATCGTGCCGTCCCCGCCGACGACCACCGCCAGGTCGCACTCCCGGCCGAGTTCGTCGACGCTCATGGCGCCGAAGGCGTCGATGCCGGTGTTCCGGGCCGTCTCGGCCTCCAGCGAAACCTCCAGCCCTTGCGCCAGCAGGAAGTGCGCGATCGCCTCCAGCACCGTGCGCATGCCCTCAGCCTGGTATTTGCCGACGAGCGCGACATGGCCGAAAGCGGGCTTCATGCGATGAATTACACCATAGCGTTCGAGCGCAACCGATGCCGGTCCTATTGCCGAAAAGTCGAGAAATGGCGAGTAGCGCTCGAGGAAACACCCGGTCAAACCGGTCAGTCGACCGCCCTACAATTAATGAGCATGTTGGACGAACGCGCAAGAACCCTCCTCAAAGCCCTGGTCGAACGCTACATCGCGGATGGTCAGCCGGTCGGTTCCCGAACGCTTTCGCGTGCCAGCGGCCTCGAGTTGTCACCGGCGACGATTCGCAACGTCATGGCCGATCTCGAAGACCTCGGGCTGATCGTCAGCCCCCATACGAGCGCCGGACGAATCCCGACTGCCCGCGGCTATCGGCTTTTCGTCGACACCATGCTGACGGCGCAGCCCTTCAGCGGCACGGCCAAGCCGCCGCACCTGCCGCCCGACCAGCCGCAACGGGTGATCGCCAATGCGGCGCAGTTGCTGTCGAACCTGTCGAGCTTCGTTGGCGTGATCACCGCGCCACGCAAGGCCAGCGTCTTCCACCACATCGAATTCATGCGCCTGTCGGAGCGGCGAGTGTTGGTGATTTTGGTAGCCCCGGACGGCGACGTTCAGAACCGGGTCATTTTCACCGCGCAGGACTACACACCGGGCCAGCTGCAAGAGGCGAGCAACTTCCTGACCTCTCATTACGCCGGCCGAACGATCGACGAAGTGCGCGAGCGGCTCAAGACCGAGGTCGACGCGCTGCGTGGCGAAATCGCCGCGTTGATGCAGGCGGCGGTCGAGGCCGGCAGTGAAGCGCACGCTGACAGCCAGGAGCAGGTCGTCATTTCTGGCGAGCGCAACCTTCTGACCGTTCAGGACTTTTCGAGCGATATGGGCAGTCTGCGAAAACTGTTCGACATGTTCGAGCAAAAGACGCAGCTAATGCGGCTTCTCGAGGTCAGCAGCCGTGCGGAGGGCGTGCGCATCTACATAGGCGGCGAAAGCATGGTCGTGCCGTTCGAAGAGTTGTCGGTCGTGTCGGCGCCCTATGAAGTCAACGGCCAGGTCGTGGGCACGCTGGGCGTCATAGGCCCGACGCGGATGGCCTATGACCGGATGATCCAGATCGTCGACATCACCTCCCGGCTGGTCAGCAACGCCTTGAGCACGAAATAGCTGGGCGGACGACGCTGGCGGGGCTGCCTACAATTGCCGGCAGGGGCCGTTAGCTCAGTTGGTCAGAGCAGAGGACTCATAATCCTTTGGTCGTTGGTTCGAGCCCAACACGGCCTACCACGCAGGCGATGACCGACGTCGCAAATGACAGCGTGCAGCGCATCACCGAAGGCGCCCTTGAGCGTATTTCGCCCGAGGCGCCGTCCATGTTCATGGCGCCAATGGTGGACTCGATGGCGCTGCGGCGCTTGATCATTGCCCGGAGGGTCTCGGTGCTGCCGCGACGCTGCCCGGACATCAGGGTTCGCACGCCTTGCACGGTCACGCTCGGACTTACCCCAATTCGCCGGACGGCTTTGGAACTTGGTTTTCAAGCTTTTACGAAGGAAATCGGTGGGTTGCACACGGTGTCGCGCGGCGCTTGCGCGGGGCGGCGCGGTGCACAACCCATCGTCGCCGCCAACTGCGCGGTTCGTTTCTTTGTCTTTTGAGGCCCTGTCAGGCCGCCGGAAGCCGCCCGTCGTCGACACTGGTCGCCGGACCAAGACGCGACGAATCAACTTCCAGCGTGCGTCCACGTTGCGGTGGAGCTTGCAACCGCAGAAGCTCTAGCCGTGCTTTTGGTCGAGCGCGCATCACGGTCGGTGTGCTGCAGCCGCTTCTTGCTCCACCTTCGGGCGTCTTGCCATCGTTGAGCGCCTGTCGCTCCTTTGTGCGAATCCGAGTAATGGGCGCCTGTAAGATGCTCGCGTCGATTCGACGACTTGCAGACCATAGATGAAGTTGTGTGTAATTGAACCGGGTGAAGCGCCACGGCGCCTCACTATTGCAACCAATATCCTTCTACACTTGGACGTAAGCGTCGACTTACAGTAGGCCGGGGGACCGCGCCGAACTCTACGCAAGAAATGGATGGGCAATATGAGCAGACGATTTCTGAGGTGGGTTGAGACATGGATCGAGGAAAACATCCTTCCTGGCGCGAACCCCGACCTCGAAAGCCACGAAGCAAAGGCAAAACGTCTGTCGGAGAAGCTGTTTGCCGAGGCGACTGCGGCCGGCT
>CAXTDH010000272.1:0-3647 GCA_964242405.1 uncultured Rhizobacter sp.
ATCAGGCGTCGGGCTTTCCGCCGCGCTTGGCGCGCGGATGCGCCGCGTCGTACACCTTGGCCAGGTGCTGGAAGTCGAGCCGGGTGTAGACCTGGGTGGTGGTGATGTTGGCGTGGCCGAGCAGCTCCTGCACCGCGCGCAGGTCGCCGCTCGACTGCAGCAGATGAGTCGCGAACGAGTGACGCAGCATGTGCGGGTGGACGTGCGTCGGCAGGCCGGCGTGCAGCGCCCGCTGCTTCAGACGGCTGCGCACCTGCGCCGCACTCAACCGGGTGCCGCGCTGGTTGACGAGCAGCGACGATTCACCCGGACGCGCCAGGCGGTCGCGGCACTGCAGCCAGGCGGTCGTCGCCCGCAGCGCCGCCTGCCCGACCGGCACGATGCGCCGCTTGCTGCCCTTGCCGAAGACGTGGGCGCTGGCGTCGTCGATGTCGACCCAGCCCCCCTCCGGACGGCCGGGCCGCAGGTCGAGCCCGACGAGTTCCGCGACCCGCAGGCCGCAGCCGTACAGCAGCTCGACGATGCACTGGTCGAGCGCCTGCAGTTCGGGGCGGGCTGCTGACAAAGAACCGGGCGCCGGGGCAAGCGGCGCATCGGCGAGCGCCATCGCCTGGTCGACCGGCAATGCCTTCGGCAGCGGCTTGGCGGCTTTCGGCGCCCGCACGCCGGCTGCAGGATTCAGGGCGACGCCGCCTTCCAGCCCGAGCCAGCGGTAGAAGCCGCGCCAGGTCGACAACTCGAGCGCGACGCTGCGCGCGACCAGGCCGTCGCGGTGCAGCTGCGCCGCCCAGCGGCGCACATGGTGGACCTGCACGGACTGAAGGGGCAACTGCTGCTCGTCGGCGAAGCGCCGCAGCCGCCGCAGAGCGGCCTCGTATAGATGCAGGCTGCGGGCGGCGAGCCGTCGCTCGACTCGCAGGTGGTCGAGATAGCGGCGGCAGTCGTCGTGGACTGTCGGGTCGTCGCCGCGTTTCACAGCCGGCCTCGTCGCCTCAACGGCGCTCCGGCAGCAAGCGCGTCAACGCTGCCCCGGCGAGTTCGCCGATGCGTTGCAGGAAGTCGGTGCCCATGTCGGCGGTGTAGCGGGTGGCATCCGGCGAGGCCAGCACCAGCATGCCGAAGGGTGGGACGCCGGGCTCGGCCTGCAACGGGATCATGGCGAGCGACGTGGCGGCCGTCGGCTCGGGCAGCCAGCGCGCCGCTTCGAAGCCCGAGTTGATGCCGCAGTAGGGCACCGTCAGGCTACCGGCGAAGCTCTTGACGTCGTCGCTGACCGGCGCGGCGAACGGCTCGTCGGTGTACCGTTCCGCGGCCGCCCAGACGCGGACGCCGCCCTGCGGGATCATGAAGCGGCCGGTCAGCTCCTGCAGCAGCACCTCGGGGAGATCGGCCGGGTTCAGCGTGCGCATCAGCGCCAGCGTCCAGGCGTGCAGCTTGTCGGCGATGACCATGTTGTCCTGCCCGAAGCGGATCATCTCGATGATCTTCCCCTCGAGGCCGCGGATCTTGTCGCGCAGCATCTCCATCTGCCGCTCCTGCAGCGAGACGGCGCGCTGGCCATGCGGGCTGGTCAGCTGCACGGTGCTCAACAGCTCGGCCTGCCGCTCGAAGAAGCCCGGCGTGTTGGCGAGGTAGTCGGCGATGTCGAGTTCGGTGATGCCTTGAACGCCGGTGGGATTGGTCATGGTTGAGGTTCGCTAAATCGACAGGCTACCTTCGAATACCGTCTCCGCCGGACCGATCATCGACACATGCCCGTCGCCGCCCGGCCATCCGATGGTCAGCCGCCCGCCGCGGGTGTCGACGTCGACGCCGATGCCGGCATCGAGCAGCCCGAGGCGGACGCCCGCGACGACCGCCGCGCAAGCGCCGGTGCCACAGCAGAGCGTCTCGCCGGCACCCCGCTCCCAGACCCGCAAGCGGACGTGCGAACGGTCGAGCACCTGCAGGAAGCCGACGTTGACCCGGTGCGAAAACCGCCCATGCGCCTCGACCTGCGGCCCGAGCGTGGCGACCGGCGCAGTGTCGACATCGCCCACCACCAGCACCGCATGCGGGTTGCCCATCGACAGCACGGCGAGCTCGAGCTGGGGGCCGCCCTCCAGGTCGACCGGCCAGAGCGCAAAGCCGTCGACCTCGCGCGGCACCAGGCCGGGGGCGTCGAAGGGCACCTGCGCGGGTTCGAACACCGGGATATTCATGTCGACCCGCACCCGATCGTCATCGAGCAGGTGCAGTTCGAGGACGTTATTCAGCGTCTCGACGCTCAGGCTGCGCTTGGTGGTCAGGCCGCGGTCACGAACGAAGCGCACGAAGCAGCGCGCGCCGTTGCCGCAGTGCTCGACCTCTTCGCCGCTCGCGCCGTTGAAGATGCGGTAGCGAAAATCGATGCCGGGCCGGCTCGCGCCCTCGACCATCAGGATCTGGTCGGCGCCGACGCCGAAGTGCCGGTCGGCGATCGCCCGCAGCTGCGCCGCGCTCAGCTCGAGCGGCGCCTCGGTCGCGTCGAAGGCGACGAAGTCGTTGCCGGCGCCCTGCATCTTGGTGAAGCGCAACTTCATGATCGGCGGATTATCGCCGGGCCGCAGGCCGCCGACCGCTCACGGGTAGAGCGAGGGTTCGCCGGCCGGGCGGGTCTTGAAGCGCTTGTGGACCCACAGGTACTGGGCCGGATTGCGCCGGATCTCGGACTCGATCCAGCGGTTCATCTCGGCCGTGTCGGCGAGCGGGTCGGCGGTCGGAAAGTGCTCCCAGGCCGGCATGAAGCGCACCCGGTAACCCTGGCCGCCGGGCAGCATGTCGGCGACGACCGGCTGCACCACCATGTCGAGCGCCCGCGCCAGCCGCGACGGCGCGAGCAAGGTCGCGGCCGGGATGCCGAAGAACGGCACGAAGGCGGCGTCGCGCTCGCCGAAGTCCATGTCGGGCAGGTTGAAGAAGGCGTCGCCGCGGCGGATCGCCCGGAACAGCGCCTTGGCGGAGTTGTCGCGCGGAAAGATCTCGGCATTGCCCAGGCGCAGGCGGCCGCGTCGCAGCGCGGCGTCGAGCACCGGGTCGCTCTGCTCCTGGTAGATCGAAATGCCCTTGCGCTTCTGGAACAGCAACACCGAGGAGCCGGCCACGTCCAGGCCGATGAAGTGCGGCACCAGCCACATCACCGGCCGGCTGCTGCGCTCGGCGAGGCTCACATCGCCCTCGACGCGGATCAGGCGGCGCAGGCGGGCGGGAGAGGCGTACATCAACAGGCCGCGTTCGAGCAGGCTGCGGCCTATCCAACGGAAGTGCTCGCGGGCGAGCGTGATGCGTTCTGGCGACGACAGTTCCGGGAAGCAAAGCTCCAGGTTTCGCAAGGCGATTCGGCGCCGCTTGCCGACGAAGACGAAGAGCAGGGCGCCGAGGCCGCGACCGCAGGCCGCCTGAACGGCGAACGGCAACCAATGGAACGCCCATAACACGGCGAGCAGGAGTCGGGCAGCCAACGGTTGCGATCGGTCTGGGTGTGAGGGCGGTGTCAGGAAGCGTCGGGCCGGGCAGACGCGCGGTCGGCAACAGCCGAGCCGGTCCGGGAGTCCAAGCCAACGCCGGAGCTGGAGCCACTGCCACTGCCACTGCCACTGCCACTGCCACTGCCACTGCCACTGCCACTG
>CAXTDH010000272.1:3747-5108 GCA_964242405.1 uncultured Rhizobacter sp.
ACTGCCACTGCCACTGCCACTGCCACTGCCACTGCCACTGCCACTGCCACTGCCACTGCCAGTGGCGCCCGAACGCGGCGTCTTGTAGCGGTTGTAGCCCCAGAGGTATTGCGACGGGCGCTGCAGGATCAGCCTTTCCATGGCCCGGTTGACGATGGCGGCGGATTCTGCCTGAGCCTGCGGATCGGTCGGCAGCGCGTCCTCGAACGCCGAAACCCTTACCCGGAAACCCGCGCCGTGCGGCAGCCGCTCGCCCCAGATCAGCAGCAGCGCCGCGCCCGTCTGCTGGACGAGCCGGGCGGCGAGCGTCATGGTGTAGGCCGGCTGGCCGAAGAACGGTGCCCAGACGCCCATGCCGTCCGGCGGCACCTGGTCGGGCAGCAGGCCGACCGCCTCGCCCTTGCGCAGGGCGCGCAGCATCTGCCGGACGCCGGCGAGCGTCGCCGGTGCCGTCAGCAGGCCCGGTCGCTCGCGGGCGCCGTCCATCAGCTGCCGGATCGCCGCCTTGCGCGCCGGTCGGAACAGCACCGTGACCGGCCCGAAGCGCTCGCCGAAGCGCTCGGCATAAGCCTGCGCCGTGATCTCGAAACTCCCCATGTGCGGCGTCAGGAACAGCACGCCGCGGCCCGGCGCGTGCGCCGCTTCGACCAGCTGCTCGCCCTCCCAGACGACCGCCGGCGTGATCGGCGCACCGCTAGTCCGCAGCCACAGGAAAGGCAGCTCCATGACCATCCGCCCGGCATGCGCGATCGCCGGCCGCGCGGCACGCGAGACGCCGGCGAGCGCCGCATTGCGGTCGAAGCGGCGCCGGTAGGTCGGCGAGAGCGCATACGTCAGCCAGCCGAGCAGGCCGCCCACTGCATGCAGGAGCCACAACGGGCGGCGGGAGAACCAGCGGAACAGGGCGAGCATCTCTTCTACAATCCCATCCGTCGCCGAGTTATTGAACTACTTGCGGGGCGATGCGCAACGACGATTGCGACCGGATGCTCGAAGCCGGTTGCGCTGCGGTCGATGCGCCGGGTGGCTGATCGCCGCCCAATAAATTCTGCTAAAGCGTTCGCCGCTCCTCCACCAGGGCTCGGCAACGCAGGTCCACCACCGCGCTTGCCAAAGCCACTACTGGAGTTTAAGAGTGTCGAACGACTTCCTTTTCACATCCGAATCCGTCTCCGAAGGCCACCCCGACAAGGTGGCCGACCAGATCTCCGACGCCATTCTCGACGCCATCTTCGAGGTCGACCCGCGCTCGCGCGTCGCCGCCGAAACGCTCTGCAACACCGGCCTCGTGGTGCTGGCCGGCGAAATCACGACCAACGCCCACGTCGACTACATCCAGGTGGCGCGCGACACCATCAAGC
>CAXTDH010000273.1:0-5105 GCA_964242405.1 uncultured Rhizobacter sp.
CGACTTCATCAGCGAGAACTGCGTCGGCTGCGGCAACTGCGTGACGGGCTGTCCGTTCGACGTGCCGCGCATCAGCAAGAAAGACAACAAGGCCTACAAGTGTTCGCTGTGTTCGGACCGGGTCGGCGTGGGCCTGGAACCGGCGTGCGTCAAGGCCTGTCCGACCGGCGCGATCCACTTCGGCTCGAAGGAGGACATGATCGAGTACGCCGACGAGCGGATCGCCGACCTCAAGGAGCGCGGCTTCGAGAAGGCCGGCCTCTACGACCCGCAAGGCGTAGGCGGCACCCACGTGATGTACGTGCTGCAGCATGCCGACACGCCCAGCCTCTACCACGGCCTGCCGAACAACCCGAAGATCAGCCCCTGGGTGTCGCTCTGGAAGGGCGCGGCCAAGCCGCTGGCAGTCGCGGCGATGATCGGCGCGGCGGTCGTCTCCTTCTTCCACTACATGAAGGTCGGGCCGATCGAGGTCGACGCGGACGAGCCGGAATCCAAGGGCGAAGCCGGCCGTGACATCCACAACGCCGTGGCAGCGCCGCCCCGGCACGACGCCTGAGCGCAAGGAGTTCGACATGAGACGCTACTTCGAGCGCTACCGTGACGGGGTTCGGCTAAACCACTGGTTCGTCGCCCTGCTCTTCATTCTGGCCGGGGCGACCGGCATCGCCCTCTTCCACCCGCTGTTCTTTCCATTGACCGCCTTCTTCGGCGGCGGCCAGTGGACGCGCATCCTGCACCCGTTCATGGGCGTGGCGATGGTGCTGGGCTTCGGCCTGCTGTTCAAGCAGGTCTGGCACGAGAACCTCTGGATCAAGGGCGACACCGCCTGGGTGATGAAGGCGCGCGAGCTGGTCAAGGGCAACAAGAAGGCGATGCCGAAGATCGGCAAGTACAACCCGGGGCAGAAGGGCGTGTTCTGGGCCTTCGGCGCGAGCCTGGTGCTGCTGTTCGTCTCCGGCATCTTTTTCTGGCAGCCGTGGTTCGCCGATGCCTTTCCGGTGCCGGTGCGGCGGGTGGCGGTCGTCGTCCATGCGCTCGCGGCCTTCGTGCTCATCCTGAGCGTGATCGTCCACGTCTACGCCGCAATCTGGGTCAAGGGGACGATGCGGGCGATGACCCGCGGCACCGTCAGCGAAGACTGGGCGCGTTACAACCACCCGCTCTGGCACGACGAGATGATCCGCCGCCCGCCGGTGCCGGAAGCGCGGCTGCGGCAATGATTCGCGCCATCAAGGGCCGCCCGGCATGGCGCTGACCTCGACGGCACGGCTGCTATCGCCGGAGGAGATCGCCGTCCAGGCCGGCGAGCAGGTCCCCTTCCTGCGCCTGCCGGACCGTGCCGGCGCCTTTGCCGAACGCGAGATGCGGCTCCGGCAACGCGCCGCCTCGCACGGCATGCGCGACTTCCTGCTGTTCGCCGCAGAACTGGCCCGGGCGCAGCAGCAGGTGCTGTCGTCTTACCCGGCGGTGCCGCTGCCCGAGCCGGCGGCGCTGGAAGCCGCCTCCCGCCTGGGCGCACCGCCGCTGCCGGCGACGCTCTGGCCGCGAGACCCGGCCTGGCGTGTCGGCTTGACCCGCCTGCTCGACCTGCTGTTGCCGCGGCTCGCCGACAGCCCGGCCGCGCCCAGCGTGCGCAGCCTGCGCCAGGCCGATGCTGTCTGGATCGAGCAGCAGGCGGACCGGCTGCTGAACGGCGTGATGCTCGGGCTCGACATGGCGGCCGCGCCGCTGATCGCCGCCGGCCTGCAGACCTACTGGACGCATCTGGTGCTCGCCACCCACGAGCGCGATGCCGGTGCCCGCCTGGCGCCCTTCGGCCGGGTCGACGACCCGCTTCGCTGCCCGTGTTGCGACAGCAGCCCGGTCGCGAGCGTCTCGCGCATCGGCGCGGCCGAGACCGGCTTTCGCTATCTGCACTGCTCGCTTTGTTCGGCGCAATGGCACATGGTGCGCATCAAGTGCAGCCATTGCCAGAGCACGAGGGGCATCCACTACCAGTCGCTGCAGCATGCCGACGCCCTCCCCGACGACGAAACTTCACCGGCCCTGGGCAAGGCGCCCCGGCAAGCGGTCGAGGCCGAGACCTGCGACGAATGCGGCCACTACTTGAAGATCGTCCACATGGAGCGTGATGCCCACGTCGAGCCGGTCGCCGACGACCTGGCGACCGTGTCGCTCGACCTGCTGGTCGCGGAGGCCGGCTGGCAGCGCCACGGCGTCAACCTGATGCTGCTGTTCGGCAGCGACGACGAGCCGGACGCCAACGCCAACGCTCACGACGACGGCGGAGGCGGCTGATGGCCGCGACCGACGAGTCCGTGGTTCACGGCTCCGGGTCGGATGACATGGCCGCCGCGACGCCCACCCTGCAGCCCGCTGAACGGCTTACTGCACGGCCCGCCGACCTGCCGTCGGTCGACGAACTGCTGCGCAGCGACGCCGCCCGCTCGCTGGTCGGCGCGCATGGCCGCACGCTGGTCGCCACGGCCGCCCGAAAGCTGATCGACGGCTTGCGCACCCGGGTGCTCGCCAGCGCGGCCACGCGCGACGAGCTGACGCCCGCGACCCTGCAGGCGGCTTTGACGGCGCGTGTCGACGAACGCCTGCAGGGGCGGATGCGGCCGGTGCTGAACCTGACCGGCACGGTGATCCACACCAACCTCGGCCGGGCGCTGCTCGCCGATGCGGCGCTCGCCCGCCTGCTCGAGTTGATGGCCGCACCGAACAACCTCGAGTACGACCTCGCGACCGGTGCCCGCGGTGACCGCGACAGCATCGTCGAGGAGCTGCTCTGCACCTTGACCGGCGCCGAAGCCGCGACCGTCGTCAACAACAACGCCGCCGCGGTGCTGCTGACGATCGCGGCGCTCGCCGGCGGCTCGTCGGACAAGCGGGAGGTGATCGTCTCGCGCGGCGAGCTGGTCGAGATCGGTGGCGCTTTCCGCCTGCCCGACGTGATGGCGAGCGCGGGTGCCCAGCTGGTCGAGGTCGGCACGACCAACCGCACCCATCCGGGCGACTATGAGCGGGCGATCAACCCGCGCACCGCCCTGCTGATGAAGATCCACACCAGCAACTACCAGGTGCAGGGCTTCACCGCGGCGGTCGACGAAGCGACGCTCGCCGCGATCGGCCGGGCGCGCGGCGTGCCGCTCGCGACCGACCTCGGCAGCGGCGCGCTGGTCGACCTGGCAACCTACGGCCTTCCGCGCGAACCGCTGCCGCAGGAGATGCTCGCCGCCGGCTGCGACGTCGTCACCTTCTCCGGCGACAAGCTGCTCGGCGGCCCACAGGCCGGGCTGATCGTTGGCAGCCGGCAGGAGATCGGCCGGATCCGCAAGCTGCCGATGAAGCGGGCGTTGCGGATCAGCAAGCTGCCGCTCGCCGCGCTCGAAGCCACCCTGATGCTCTACCTGCGCCCGGAGCGGCTCGCCGATGACCTGCCGACGCTGCGCCTCCTGACCCGGCCGCAGGCGTCGATCCGCGCGCTGGCGCTTGCCCTGCAGCCTGCCGTCGCAGCGGCGGTCGCGCCGCGGTACGAGGTCGAAGTCGTCGATCTGCTTGGGCAGATCGGCTCCGGTTCGTTGCCGATCGACCGGCTGCCTTCGTCCGGCCTGGCGCTGGCGCCGGCCGGCCGCCACGGCACGGGCAGGGCGCTCGACCGGCTGTCGCAGGCCCTGCGCGGCTTGCCGCTGCCGGTCATCGGCCGGATCGCCTCCGACCGGTTGCTGCTCGACCTGCGCTGCTTGGAGGACAGCGCCCGGCTGACCGGGCAACTCCCCGATCTGCGGCGGGCGCTCGACGACGCCGGTCGTTGAGGAGCGCCATGCTCGTCGGCACCGCGGGCCACATCGACCATGGCAAGACGACGCTGGTGCGGGCGCTCACCGGCGTCGACACCGACCGGCTACCGGAAGAAAAAGCCCGCGGCCTGTCGATCGAACTCGGCTTCGCCTACCTCGACCTGCCGGGGGGCGGCGCCGAGCGCATCGGTTTCATCGACGTTCCCGGCCACGAGCGCCTCGTCCACACCATGCTCACCGGTGCCATCGGCATCGATTTCGGGCTGCTGCTGGTCGCAGCCGACGACGGCGTGATGCCGCAGACCCGCGAGCATGTCGCCGTGCTGTCGCTGCTCGGCCTGCGGCGCGGGGCGGTCGCACTGACCAAGATCGACCGGGTGGCGTCGGGGCGGGTCGATGAAGTACGCGCCGAGATCGCCGCCCTGCTCGTCGACACGCCGCTCGCCGCAGCGCCGGTGCTGCCAGTGTCGGCGGTCAGCGGCCACGGGATCGATGCACTGCGAGAGTTGCTCTTCTCGGCGGCGCGGGGCGGCAACACGTCGACGGGTGCTGGCTGGTCAAACGCCGGTTCCAGACGTGCAGAGGTCGACACGGACACAGCGAGCGGGGTCAGCACGGCCAGCGGGGTCAGCGGGGCGAGCGCGGCATGCGCCGCGACCGCGGCGAACGGCTCCATTCACGCCAGCAACGCGCCTGAGCCGGCGTTCCGCCTCGCCGTCGATCGCGCCTTCACGCTCGCGGGCACCGGCACGGTCGTCACCGGCACGGTGCACGCGGGCCGCTTGCGAATCGGCGACGAGTTGCAGGTGGTTCCGGCGAGCGACGACTCGACGCGGGTCCGGGTCCGCAGCCTGCATGCCCAGAACCGCGAAGTGACCGAGGCCCGTGCTGGCCAACGCTGTGCGATCGGGCTGGCGGGGACCGGGCGGGACGACGTTGCCCGGGGCCGATGGCTGGTCGATCCAGCGATCGCAATCGCCACCGAGCGGCTCGACGTCTTGCTGACGCTGTGGCACGGCGAGGCGCGTCCGCTGCGGTCGGGAACTCCGGTACATGTCCACATCGGCGCGGGCGATTGCCTGGGCACCGTGACCGTGCTGCGGGCGCTGCCCGCGCAGCCTGCCGACGACGGCGCGGCCACGCCCCCGTCAAGCGCAGCGGCGCCGGCCGACCTGCTCGCCCCCGGCCAGCAGGCCCATGTTCAGATCCTGCTGCGCCAGCCGGTCGCTGCCTGGCACGGCGACCGGATCGTGTTGCGCGACGCCTCGGCGAGCCGCACGGTCGCGGGCGGCATCGTTC
>CAXTDH010000274.1:0-5105 GCA_964242405.1 uncultured Rhizobacter sp.
CCAGACCTGGCAGAGCCCGGCCAGGCCGGCGAACTCGAGCTCGCGGCTGTCACCGGCGTGCGTGGCCGGCGGTGCATCGAAGCTGGCGCGGAACCACCAGTCGTCGGCATCGAAGCGGCGCGCCGGTCCGTCGAGCGACCAGTGGCCGAGCGCGCGCAGCATCGCGCCGACGGTGCCCGGGCCGGGTATCTCGAGCCAGGCCGCCGAAGTGCCGGCCGTCGGCGTCGCCGCTCGGAGGTCGCAAGGGCGTTGCGCGATGCCGGGCGCTAGCGGCAGCATCTCCCAACGTGCGTCCAGCGGAAGGCGCTGTTCGGCCGGGCGCATCGCCTTCGCGGCGTCATGACGGCCGAGGACGAGAGCCGATTGCTGCACGTCGCGCTCCGTCCTGCGGCTCAGGTCTGGCCGATGGCCGCGACCGCTTCACGGATCGACGCGATGGTCGCGAACACGCTGCGCTTGAGCATCCGGTCCGGGAATTCGATGTCGAATTCGGATTCGAGCGCCAGCATCACGTTGACGCTGGCGTGCGAGCTGAGCCCGGCCTGGTAGAGGTCGGCATCGGCGGCGATCGAGTTCGCCCCGGTCGCCAGCCGCCCGTGCTTGAGGAGGATGACGCGGATGGCGGCGTCGATGGTGTCGAGGTCTGAGTTCAAGAGAGTTCTCCGGTGGAAAGGCGTGGTGCGTGGGTATCCGTGCGTCTGGCGCTGGCCTTGCGGCGATCGCGAGGTTCGGGTCGCGGCGCGGTCGATCGTCGACGGCGTGCGTCGTGCGGCCGGCGGCGGCCCGGCAGGGCGGCGACCATCGCCGTGGCGTAATCGCCGTCGTGGCTGAGGCTGACGGCGACCTGGCCGCAGCCGGCCTTTGCGGCCACCGCGCCAGCAACGCCGTGAAGCGCCAAGGTGCAGCTGCCGTCGGCGGCGCGGCGAACTTCGATGTCACGCCAGCCGATGCCGGCCTCGGACAAGCCGAAAGCCTTCATCGCCGCTTCCTTGGCCGCGAATCGGGCAGCCAGGCGCTGCCCGGCCAGGGCCGGCACCTGCAATGAATAGGCGGCTTCGTCGTCGCTGAAGATGCGGCGCAGGAAGTGTTCGCCGAATGCGGCCAGCGTAGCCTCGATGGTGCTGATCCGGGCAATGTCGACGCCGATGCGAAGCGCCGGCTCGGCGAGCATCGATCGCGTCGATCGCGGCGACTGCATCGACTGGATCGACTGCATCGATCCAAGGGTTGGACATGGGCGGTTCATGGGCTCGAATGTTCAGCATTCGGACTCGCGAACGCAACCGCGCCACAGCGCAACTTGTCACGGCCCGGCTTCTCTTCGACCTCCCGACCCGGCCCAACGGGGACTCGCCCGGAGCTTCCGGGAAAAGTTAACGACGGCTCCCGGTGTCGACCGTTTTTGCTCAAAAGAGGGCTGTTGTCGCGCCGCGAGCGGCCGATAAGGGGTGACGCGACGCCACGTTCGTCGCCACGGATCGCCGTTGCGAGAAAGCGCCTCTCGATGATGCAAAGCCAGGAATTCAAAAAGCTGCTCGCCACCGTTCGCTCGATCGCGCTCGAAGTGGCTGCGCCGCAGGCCGACGATGTCGATGCGCACGCCCGGTTCCCGAGCGAAAGCGTCGCGGCGCTGCGCGAGGCCAAGCTGTTATCGGCCGGCGTACCACCCGCATTCGGTGGCGCCGGCTGCGATGCCGGACAACTGGCGACGCTCTGCGGTGCGCTGGCCCAGGGCTGCTCCGCGAGCGGCATGGTGCTCGCCATGCACCTGATCGAAGTCGCCTGCGTCGTGCGCCACGGCGCCGATTCACCCTGGTTCCGTGAGGTACTCGAATCGATCGCCGCCGATCAGACACTCGTCGGCTCGGTGACGTCGGAAGTCGGCACCTCCGGCGAGACGCGGGCCAGCATCTGCGGCGTGCGTCGCGAGGGCAGCGCCTTCACGCTCGAAAAGGCGGCGACCACCGTGTCCTACGGGGCCCAGGCCGATGCGCTGCTCGTCACCGCCCGGCGCAGCGAAGAGGCGCCGAGCGGCGACCAGGTGCTCGTCTACCTGAAGCGAGGCGACTACACGCTCGAAGCCACCTCCACCTGGAACACCCTCGGCATGCGCGGCACCTGCAGCCCCGGCGGCCGGCTCGTCGCCCGGGCCGACGCCCGGCAGATCCTGCCCGGCAGCTTCGCCGAATCGTCCGCACAGACCATGGTGCCCTACTCGCACCTCCTGTGGTCGGCGCTCTGGTGGGGAATCGCCGCCGCGTCGACCGGGCGCGCGGCCGCGTTCGTGCGCGCGCAGGCGCGTCGCGAGCCCGGCCGCACGCCCGCTGCGGCGCCTGCTCTCGCCCGCGCAATGGCCGACCTGCACAGCCTGCAACAGCTTTGGACGGCCAACGCCGCCGCCTTCGATGCGGTGCCGGACGATGCCGCCGGCCGTGAAGAGCTGCTGACGATGGCCTGGGCACTGCGCCTGAACCACCTGAAGATCCAGGCGTCCGAGGCCGCGCCGCGGATCGTCCACCAGGCGCTGCAGGTGATCGGCGTCATGGGCTACCGCAACGACTCGCCCTTCAGTGTCGGCCGGCATTACCGCGACAGCCTCTCGGCGGCACTGATGATTTCCAACGAACGCCTCGCCTCGAAAAGCGCGGCCATGCTCCTGGTGGTGAAAGATGTTTGAGATGCTCGACGACCTTCGATACGACCCTGCGGTCTTCTATGCGCAACTGATCGAGCACGGCCTGATCATCCCGACCGGCGTGCAGGGTGGCTACGGCCGCGGCAGCGTCTTCGAGGACATCCTGCAGCGCTTCGACGCGTTGGTGATGCGGGGTGCTGCCGGCGACGGTGCCGAATCGATGATGTTTCCGCCGATCGTCGCCCGGGCGCTGATCGAGAAGGTCGGTTACCTCGACAACTTTCCGCAGCTCTGCGGCTCGATCAGCAGCTTCTATGGCGGCGATACCGAGGCGCGCGCGCTCAGCGCCGAGGTCAACGCGGGCGGTGACTGGGAATCGCTGCTCGACCCGACCGAATCGATGCTGACGCCGGCCGCCTGCTACCCCGTCTACCCGATCTTCTCCGGCCTGCTCGGCGCCGGCGGCCGGCTCGTCACGGTGATGAACTGGGTCTACCGGCACGAGCCCTCGGCCGAGCCGACGCGCCTGCAGTCGTTCCGGATGCGCGAATTCATCCGCGTCGGCACTCCCGGCGAGGTGCTGGACTGGCGCGACACCTGGCTCGAACGCGGCCTCGTGCTGTTGCGTTCGCTCGGCCTGCCGGTGACCAGCGACGTCGCGAACGACCCGTTCTTCGGCCGCGCCGGCCGCTTCATGGCCACCAGCCAGCGCGACCAGCGCTTGAAGTTCGAGATCCTGGTGCCGGTGATCTCGAAGGAGAAGCCGACTGCGATCTGTTCCTTCAACTGGCATCAGGACCACTTCAGCGACGCCTTCGGCATCCGCTCGAGCGATGGCGAGGTGGCCAACACCGCCTGCCTCGGCTTCGGCCTGGAGCGCGTCACCCTGGCCTTGTTGAAGACGCACGGCCTCGACCCGGCGAACTGGCCGGCGGACGTGCGCGCACTGCTCTGGCCGTGACGGCGCGAGCGGCCGCCATCACGAATCCGACCCAGCACGAGTCGATGGTGAACCGGCCTGTGTTGGTGACCGAGGGCCTCGCGACCGCGGCGGAGCACCGCGCCAGCGCTCTGCACGGCCAGGATTTCGGCTGGGTCGAGAAGAACTGCTACCTCGACCTCTGGATCGAACTGCTGCAGGCTTGTGGGCTCGAGCCGCGGGCGTGCCTGGCTTTCTTGCCGACCCTCGACTTCGAGGCCGACCAGTGGACCTTCCTCAAGCCGCCGCTCGCCGACTTGCGGGCTCTCTACGGCATCGAAGTCCAGGAGCTGACGGTCTGGCGGCCGCTGCTCGACCATGCGCTCGAGCACCTCGGCGCAGGCAAGTGGCTGGCGGTCGAAGTCGACGCCTTCTGGCTGCCGGACACTGCCGGCACGGACTACCGCAGCGCGCACACCAAGACCACCGTCGTCTTCAACGAGATCGACGCCGATACCCGCCGCCTCGGCTACTTTCACAACGCCGGCTACTTTGCGTTGGCGGGCGACGACTTCGAGGGCGTGTTCGGGGTTCGGTCCGCAACGCCGCAGCTGCCGCCCTATGTCGAGTCGATCCGACTCGACCGGCTCGTGCGCCTGGACGACCACACGCTGCGCCGGCTGTCAGGACGGTTGCTCGACGAGCACCTGGCCTGGCGCCCACGGTCGAACCCGGTGCGACGCTACGCCGGCCGCTTCGACACCGACCTCCAGACCTTGCAGCAGGCAGGCCTGGCGAGCTATCACCGTTGGGCGTTCGCCGGCCTTCGTCAACTCGGCGCCGGTTCTGAACTCGCGGCGCACCACCTGCGCTGGCTGGCGCCGGACGACCCCGCCGCCATGACCACCGCCGCGCACTTCGAGCGCCTGTCGACGCAGGCCCGGGCGCTCATGCTCAAAGCCGCGCGGGTGGTGCATTCGGGCCGCGCCCTGGATGCGCGCGACCTGTTGGCCGACATGGCCGACGCCTGGGATCGCGGCATCGGCGGGCTGGTGGAACGCTCGTCGCGAAGCGAACGCTAGCCAACGCCCCAACGCCTCGATACCTCAATCGCGGAAGTTGTTGAACGAGACCGGCGCGTCCGGCACTTCCTTCCTGATCAGCGCCATCGCCGTCTGCAGGTCGTCGCGCTTGGTGCCGGTCACGCGCACGCTGTCGCCCTGGATCGAGGCCTGCACCTTGACCTTGCTGCCCTTGATCAGCGTCTGGATCTTCTTCGCGGTATCGGTGTCGATGCCGCTCTTGATGACGATCGCCTGCTTGACCTTGTCGCCGCCGATCTTCTCGATCTTGGCGCTGCGGTCGAGAAAGCGGATGTCGACGCTGCGCTTGGTGAGCTTGGCGACCAGCACGTCCATCACCTGGCCGATCTGGAAGTCGCTGTCGGCCCAGACGGTCAGCTCCTTTTCCTTCAGCTCGACCCTCGCCGACGAACCCTTGAAGTCGAAACGCGTGCCGATCTCCTTGGCCGTCTGGTCGACGGCGTTCTTG
>CAXTDH010000275.1:0-5103 GCA_964242405.1 uncultured Rhizobacter sp.
CCGGATGGGGCCGACGCCGGGTGCCGACCTCGCGTCCGGCGCGAAGGTGGCCGTCCTGCTCGAGGCGCTGGCCGTTCGGCCCGCCGCGGAGGTACCGGCCGGGCCGCTGCTGCTGGTCGATGCCCGCTACCGCAGCGGCTGGTCGGCGACCGTCGCGGCTGCGCTGTTGCGCGAGGCCGGTGCCGCCGCGGTGCTGCCGCTGGTGCTGCACCAGCTTCCCTGAATCAGGTGCGATGAAACGACACGCAACATCGACGACCGGTTGCTGGCCGAAGCCACGGCGCACGCCGCACAGCAACGAACCAGCCTGACCCTTCCGATCGAGGAAGGTCTGCCTCGCGCGACTGCCGGAAACGCGTCTCCGCTCACGCGCAAGGCAGAATGCAGGATTCACCCGCATGCGAGGCACACGATGAGCCCGACACTGTGTTCTGCCGTCCACCGCGGCGTCACCGGCACCCGCCGCCTGACCCGGTCGCAGGCTCGGCTGTCGGGACGCGGGCCGCGATGAAGGCCGGTCTGGGCCTCGTCTCGCTGCTGCTGGCGCTCGTTCTGGTGGGCGTGCTGACGACCAGGGCGTTGAATCGGTCGACGCCTGCCGGGCTCGCGTCGTCTCCGGTCGGTGTTGCGCCAACCGCCAGCGGCACCGGCACCGTCCGTCAACAGGCGACGCAACTCGAGAACCGGGCCCGCAACGACGTGACGAAGGCGCTCGACGACGCCGAAGCCCGGCGCCAGCAGGCCGACAAGCCGTGAGCCGGCCGGCCTGCCGACGCCTGCGCCCATGACCGACCCTTCGAGTCTGGCCGGCATCGCCGCGGTCGCCCCATCGGTCACCGATGAAGCGCCGATGCGGCTCGCCCTCGATCAGGCCTGCAACGCCTGGCTGGTCGGCGAAGTGCCGGTCGGCGCGGTGATCGTACGGCGCATGGGCGACAACTTCCAGGTGATCGCGACCGGCTACAACCGCCCCATCACCGAACACGACCCCACCGCGCACGCCGAAATCGTCGCTCTGCGCCACGCGGCCCGTCTGCTGTCGAACTACCGGTTGCCGGAGTGCGAGCTCTACGTGACGCTGGAGCCGTGCGCGATGTGCGCCATGGCGTTGCTCCATGCTCGCTTCAAGCGTGTCGTCTTCGGCGCCTTCGACTCGAAGACGGGGGCGGCGGGATCGGTCGTCGACCTGTTCGCCGAGCCGAAGCTGAACCACCATACCGCACTCGTCGGCGGCGTGCTGGCGCAGGACTGCAGTCGCTTGCTGACGGATTTCTTCGCCGAACGTCGCAAGCGGTATCGCGAGCGCCGCGTGCCTGCCGCGTTCGCGACGGATCCGACACCGGAAATCCCGGCCGGAGAGGCGGTCGAGCTGGACACCTTTCCGCCGGTGCCATGACGTCCCCGCCGATGACGTCGCTGATTTTGTATACCCCCGCCGGCGTGCTTTCCGCCGCCGCGCCGCTCAGGCTCGCCGCTAAACGGCTGGCCGCTCGCGGCTTCACGGTCCACGTCGATGAATCGGCCCTCGCCCGCCACCAGCGTTTCGCCGGCGACGACGACACCCGCCTCGCGGCCCTGCACCGGGTCGCGGCCGGCCGCCCCGAGATCGCCATGGCCACCCGCGGTGGCTACGGCATCAGCCGGCTGCTCGACCGGATCGACTGGCGGCTGCTCGCGGACAGCATCGCCCACGGGACCCGCTGGGTCGGCCACAGCGACCTGACAGCGCTGCAGCTCGGGCTGCTCGCCCATGCGGCCAAGGGTGAGCGCAACATCACCTGGGCCGGCCCGCTGGCTTGCTTCGACTACGGCCGCAGCGACGCGGAGGGTGGCGTCGACGACGTCACCGACGCCTGCTTCCAGGAGGCGATGAACAGCGATCTGGAGGCGGTCGGTTTTCGCGAGACGTCGGCCACGCGTGGCGGCGGCCCGTCCTTCGACGGGCTGGAAGTGAACGGCACGCTGTGGGGCGGCAATCTCTGCATGGTCGGCTCGCTGCTGGCAACGCCCCACTTCCCGCGGATCAAGGGCGGCGTGCTGTTCCTGGAGGACGTCAACGAGCACCCCTACCGGATCGAGCGCAGCCTGTTGCAGTTGCACCAGGCGGGCGTGCTCGACGCCCAGAAGGCCATCCTGCGGGGCGCCTTCACCGAGTACCGGAAGTCGCCGCTCGACCGGGGTTACACCCTTAAGTCGGCCATCGAGCACCTGCGCAGCCTGACCCGAACGCCGATCCTGACCGGCCTGCCGTTCGGGCACGTCAGCCCCAAGGTGAGCATGCCGGTCGGCGCTCAGGTGACGCTGCTGGTGCAGGGTCGTGATGTGTTGATCGGCTGGAAGCACGCCGAGCTGCCGGGCGGCGGCCATGCGCATTCGGCTTCGCACCGCCATGCCGACCATGGCTGAGCGGCGCGCCGAGCCGGCGCTTCCCTGGGCGGCGATGCGCTTGGCAGCGAATCTGATGGCGCTGGTGATCATCTGCCTCGCCTTGCTGCTGACCGCCGGCTGCGACAACAGCCCGAATCCGAAGGGCAGCGAGGCGACCAACACATTGTTCGTCGCCTTCCAGGAGCGCACCCCCCGTCACCTCGATCCGACAGCGTCCTATGCGCTCAACGAGGTGCCCTACACCTTCGCCGTCTATGAGCCGCCGTATGCGTATCACTACCTGAAGCGCCCGTACGAGATCGTGCCCAAGGCCGCTGCCGATCTCGCCGTGCCGCAATACCTGGACATGAACGGCAAGCCGCTGCCCGCGGATGCGCCCGGTGAATCGGTCGCGGAAAGCGTCTACGACGTGCATATCAAGCCCGGCATGCGCTATGCGCCGCACCCGGCATTCGCGACCGGGCCGAATGGTGACTATCTCTACCATGCGATGTCCGAGCCCCAGACCCGGGACAAGCACTCGCCGCTCGAATTCGCGCAATCAGGAACCCGGGAAGTCGTCGCCGACGACTTCGTCTACGGCCTGAAGCGCCACGCCACGCCACGAATCCAGGCACCCAGCTACGGCATCGTCTCGGAGTACATCCTCGGTCTGAAGGATTACGGCAAGTTCATTCGAGCCGAAGACGCGAAGCTTCGAAAGGGGATCGACGCCGCATCGCTCGACAAACCCTTTCTCGATTTCCGGAAGTACCCATTGACCGGCGCTGTCGCGCTCGATAAATACACCTATCGCATTCGCATCAAGGGCAAGTACCCGCAGTGGAAGTACTGGATGGCGCAGATCTTCACGGTGCCGGTGCCGTGGGAAGCCGACAAGTTCTACGCCCAGCCCGGCATGGCCAAGAACGGTCTGTCGCTCGACCGCTGGCCGGTCGGTGCCGGGCCCTTCATGCTGGTCGACTACGAAGCCGATCGGCGACTGGTGTTGAAGCGCAACCCGAACTACCACGGCGCGACCTACCCCTGCGAGGGCATGCCGGAGGACAAGGCGGCCGGGCTGCTCGACGACTGCGGCAAGCCGCTGCCCTTCCTCGACACCCTCGTCTTCAACATCGAGAAGGACAAGACGCCGCTGCGGTCGAAGTTCACCCAGGGCTTTCTCGACGTGCCCGAGATCGAGCGCAATGACTGGGGGCCGGACTTCCTGGCCGACGCGAACGATTCCGACGCTGTGCGCCAGCGCTTCGAGGCGCGCGGCATGCGGTTCCCGAAGAGCGTCGAGCCGCAGAACTGGTACCTGGGCTTCAACTGGCTCGACCCGGTCGTCGGCAAGGGCGATACACCGGAGCGCCAGGAGAAGAACCGCAAACTTCGCCAGGCCCTGTCGATCGCCATCGACTGGGAGGAAGGCTACAGCCGCGTCTTCACCCAGAAGGCCGGCGAAGCGGCGCAGGGGCCGCTACCGGCCGGTATGTTCGGCTCGCGCCACGGCACGCCGGAGGGCATGGACGCGGTCACCCACCATGTCGTCAACGGCCGGATCGTGCGCCGTTCGATCGACGAAGCCCGGCGGCTGCTGGCCGAGGCCGGCTACCCCGAGGGCCGCGATGCTGCCAACGGCAAGCCGCTGGTGCTCAACTACGACTATCAACGCGTGCCGACGCCCGAGATCAAGTCCGAACTCGACTGGATGGTCAAGCAATTCGCCAAGCTCAATGTGCAACTCGAAATCCGGGCGACCGACTACAACCAGTTTCAAGAAAAGATGCTCAAGGGCAAGCAGCAGATCTTTTGGTGGGGCTGGTTTGCCGACTATCCCGATGCCGAGAACTTTCTATTCCTGTTCTACGGCCCTAATTCCAAAGCGAAGTTCGAAGGCGAGAACACTGCCAATTACGATAATCCCGAATACGACCGGCGCTATCGGCAGTTGGCCTTGCTCGACGATGGGCCGGCCAAGCAGCAGCTGATCGACGAAATGGTCGACATCCTCCGAAAGGACGCGCCCTGGTCCTTCGGCTACTTTCCCTATTCAGCTGGTGCGTACCAGAGCTGGGTCGGTGATGCCAAGTACGGTCTCTTCACGAATGATCGGGCGCTCTACTACAAGGTCGACCCGAAGTCGCGCAGCCGGCTGCAAGCCGAGTGGAATCCACCGATCGCTTGGCCGTTGCTGCTGATCGCCCTGGCGGCGCTGGCGCTGATCTTGACAGGCAGGCGTGCCTATCTCGCCCGCGAGCGCAAGACGGCGAGCGCGGCCCGCGCCGGCACGGTGGCTGTCGCGCGGGTTGCCACCTGACATGTGGCGTTTCATCGCCCGCCGCACCTTCTACGGCCTGCTCGTGTTGATCGGGGTGAACCTCTTCACCTTCGCGCTCTTCTTCACCGTCAACACGCCCGACGACATGGCGCGGCTCAACATCGGCGGCAAGCGCGTCACGCAGGAGCAGATCGAGAAGTGGAAGGTCGAGCGCGGCTACGACAAGCCGCTTTACTGGAACAAGACCCAGCCTGGCCTGGCCCGGCTGACCGACACGGTGGTCTGGGACCGATCCGTCTCGCTCATGGCGCTCGACTTCGGCCGATCCGACGCTCAAGCCGCCACCGACATCGGCCACGAGATCAAGACGCGCATGGGTGTGAGCCTGCAGCTCGCCATGCCGCTCTTCATCCTGCAGATCGTCGTCAGCGTCGGCTTCGCGCTGCTGCTGG
>CAXTDH010000276.1:0-5090 GCA_964242405.1 uncultured Rhizobacter sp.
CGTCGAGGCGGTCAAGAAGTCGACCGGGCGGGCGGACCTGAAGGTGAACCTGCAGTCGGTGACCTCGGCGAACCGGATTCCGCTGCTCCAGAACGGCACGATCGACATCGAGTGCGGCTCGACGACCAACAACAGCGAGCGCGGCAAGCAGGTTCAGTTCGCGACCAACTACTTCTACACCGGCACGCGCTTCCTGGTCAAAACCGGCACCCAGGTCAAGGCGCTCGACGACCTGAAGGGCAAGACGGTCGTGTCGACCAGCGGCACCACCAACTACAAGATCCTGCGCAACCTGAACGAGGAAAAGAAGCTCGGCATCGACCTGCTGGCCGCCAAGGACCACGCCGAATCGGCCCTGATGGTCGAATCCGGCCGGGCCCTCGCCTTCGGCATGGACGACATCCTGCTGTACGGCCTGCGCGCCAGCAGCCAGAATCCGGCGTCGCTGGCGGTCGTCGGTGAGCCGATCCAGGTCGAGCCCTATGCCATCATGATGCGACTGGGCGATCCGGCTTTCCAGAAGCTGGTCGACGACACCCTGGCCGGCCTGATGAAAAGCGGCGAGTTCAACAAGCTCTACACCAAGTGGTTCCAGTCGCCGATTCCGCCCAAGGGCATCAACCTGAACGCGCCGATGAGCCAGGAGCTGATCGACAACCTGAAGGCGCTGAGCGACAAGCCGGCGACCTGAGCCGCGGCCGGTCTTCGACAGCGCCTGCAACCCGCCTTGCCATCACGGCACCCGCCACGACCACCATGGCGGCGCCCGTCAAGTCTGTCGCGGCGGCGTCCGGCCCTTCCGGCCCTGCTGCCACTGGCCGCGTTGCTGCCCTGACCGCCCGCCATCGCCGCCGCCTGCGCGATGTCTACCGGTCGGCCGGCTGGCCTTGCCAGGACCTGCTCGAGATCGAGTTGCTCGCCGAAGGCCTGATTGAGCGCGTGCGAGGCCCGCTCGGCCACGAAACCTTGCGGGTGACGGAGGCCGGTGTCGCCGTACTCGCAGAAACGCTGCGTCGCAACCGGGCCAGACGCGACCCGCACGAAACGCTCGTCGAGCGGGTCGCCCGGGAGATGACCCGGGCCGGCAGGGTCGCCTGGCGCGGGCTGAGCCTGCGGGCCCAGGTGGACGGCCGCTGGGGCATGGCGATGCCGGACGTGTTCTCGATCCGTGACACCACCGTCGAGGCCTACCTCTGTCCGATCGTCCACGAGATCAAGGTGCAACGTGCCGACCTGCTGTCGGATCTGCGAAGCGAGCGCAAGCGCGCCGCCTACCTGGCGCTCAGCAGCGAATGCTGGTACGTCATCCGGGCCGGGATTGCCAGAGCGGACGAAGTACCGGCAGAATTCGGCGTCATGTTCGCCAGCGAATCCGCCTTGGAGGTCGCGCGTTCCGCACCCAAGCGGCCGATACGGGTGCCGTTCGGGCTTTGGATGGCGCTGGCGAAGTCGACGCCGGTCGAAGGCTGGCGACGTGGCGACGAGCAAGCTTGCCTGGGCGACGCCGGTGTTCCGGTCGGCATGGCCGACGGATCGGCCGCCAACACACCGGCGTTCGACATCGGCCCTGCGCCGGTGTTCGACATCGGCCCTGCGCCAGGCTTCGACTCCCCGTCGATCGACGGCCACGAATGAAACACCTGCACCTGCTCGCGTTCGTCTCCCGCGCATTGTGGGTCGGCGGCGTGCTCGTGGCCAGCGGCTGCGGCAAGCCCGCGGATGCGCCACCACCCGCCTCGGCAAAGCCGCTCGACGCTTCTCTGCCCTTGCCTGGGAACACCAGCACGCCACCGGTTGGTGCCGGCATCGCTTGGCTGGAAGCCCGCAACGGCGCCGACGTCGACGCCGCTTTCGACCGGGCTCGCAGCGAGTCCAAGCCGGTATTCGTCTACTGGGGTGCCAACTGGTGCCCGCCTTGCAACCAGTTGAAGGCCACCCTTTTCAACCGCCAGGACTTCATCGCCCGCTCTCGCAGCTTCGTGCCGGTCCATGTCGACGGCGACAGCCCCGGGGCGCAGAAGCTCGGCGCCCGCTTCAAGGTCAGCGGTTACCCGACGATGGTGCTGTTCGATTCGAAAGGCGTCGAGCTGACGCGGCTGCCGGGCGAAGTCGATCCGGCCCGCTACCTGAGCGTGCTGACGCTGGCTATGAGCGCCACCCGCCCCGCGGCCCAGGTGCTGGCTCAGGCGCTCGCCGGCAGTGCTGCCGCCCTGACGCCGGACGAATGGCGGCTGCTCGCTTTCTACTCCTGGGAGAGCGATGAGCAACGGCTGGTTCCCGAGGGCCGCCTGGCTGCGGTGTTGCAGCAACTGGCGGCGGCCTGCCCACCCCGATTCACTGAAACCTCGCAGCGTCTGGAGCTGCAGGCTTTGGCTGCTGCCGGTGACCGAACGGGTCGAGCGGCGCCCCATCCGCCTGCCGGGGCCGAGGCCCGGCTGCTGCAACTTCTCGGCGATGAAAACGCTGCCCGGGTTCAGATGGACCTGGTCGCCAATTCGGCAGTCGACATCACCCGTGGGCTGACCGCCAGCGGCACGCCGGAGCGGCAGCGCCTGGTGAGCGCCTTCGATTCAGCACTGACCCGAATGGAGGCCGATCGATTGCTGTCTCGCGGCGACCGGGTGGCGGCACTCGGCTCGCGAGTCGAACTTGCAAGGATCGACGAAGCCGCCGGCGCTGCGCCCAGGGCCCTGCCGGCTTCATCGCCGCCTCTGCCGCCCCCACCGCCCGCAACGCCCCTGCCGCCGGCGCTGCTGGCTGATGTGCGCGAAACCGCCGCCCGCGTCGACCGCGAGATCACCGACGGCTTCGAGCGCCAAGCGGTCATCACCTCGGCAGCCGACATCCTGGACCGTGCCGGCCTGAGCGCCGAATCCGACCAGCTGCTGCGCGCCAACCTTGCTCGCAGCCATTCGCCGTACTACCTCATGTCAGCACTCGGACGACATGCCAAGGAGCGCGGCGACCGCACCGAGGCGCTGCACTGGTATCAGGCCGCCTTCGACAAAAGCGAAGGACCGGCGACCCGGCTGCAGTGGGGCGCCGGCTACCTCGCGGCGTTGATCGATCTCGACCCGGCCGACGAGCCGCGCATCGAAGCCGCCGCCGCCCAGATGCTGCGCGATGCCGGCGCCGCCCCGGATGCCTTCGACGGGCGGAGCGCACGCTCGTTGAAGCGCCTCGCGGCCAAGCTGCAAGGCTGGGACCGGCAAGGTGGCCGCAGCCGACACGCGGTTGTCCGTCGGCTACAGGCGCAGCTCGACGGCGTCTGTGCAGCGCTGCCGGCCACCGAACCCGGCCGCGCGGCTTGCGACGCCCTGTTCAAGCCGGACCGGACAGCCGCCACGTAGACGGCACCGGCCGCAAAGGCAACGCCAGGCCGAATCAGCCCGTCAAGCCTTCGGCCGAGAGGGCTTCCTGCACCGCGGGCCGTGCTTTCATCCGGGCCATGAACGCCTTCAGGTTACCGAGCTCGCCGATGTCGATGCCGACATGAGACGTCCAGCTGGTGACGACGAACAGGTAGGCATCGGGCACGCTGAAGGCTGTTCCCATCAGGTAATCCTTGCCCTCGAGCTGGCTGTCGACCCACTTCAGACGGCCGAGCGCCTTGGTCTTCATGAGGGCCTTGGCTTCCTCCGGCATCGCCGGATTGAACAGGCCGCCGATGCCCTTGTGCAGCTCGGTGCTGATGAAGTTCAGCCACTCCTGGGCACGGTAGCGCCCCATCGACCCCGCGGCAGGTATCAGGTGCTTGTCGGGCACCTGGTCGGCGATGTACTGGACGATCGCAGGGCCTTCGGTCAAGCGCTCCCCATCGTCGAGTTCGAGCACCGGAACGTAGCCCTTGGGGTTGACGGCGTAGTAGTCGCTGCCGTCCGACAAGCGATGAGCTTTCAAGTCGGCCATCTGCGGCTCGAACGCCAACCCGGCCTCTTTCAGGACGATGTGGGGAGAGAGCGAGCAGGCGCCCGGGGCATAGTAGAGCTTCATGGTGCACTCGGTTCGAAAAGGAAGGAGGCGAAGATTACACCCCTGGACACCCGGTGCGCAGGGAGCCGCCCGGGATCGGCTAGGCTAGCGGATTGTGTTGAAGGGAGAGCGCATGCCCCGGACGGTTCTCGACGACGCGCGTCTGCACCCCGCGATCCGTGACAAGGTGTCCAATCTCCATGCGGACATCGTCCACAACGTCCAGGCGGCGTCGCTTTCCAACCCGGTGCTGGTCGTCGGCATGGCCGGCAACCCGTTCTGTCGACGTGCCCGGCGGATGCTCGATGACGCCGGCATGGCCCATCACTACCTGACATACGGCAGCTATTTCAGCGAATGGCGCCTGCGCAATGCGTTGAAGATGTGGAGCGGCTGGCCGACCTTCCCGATGGTCTTCGTCAAGGGCACGCTGATCGGCGGCGCCGACGATCTCAAGGCGCTGATCGCCAGTGGCGAGCTGAAACGATTGCTGGGGGAGTAGACGGGCGTTTCGTTTGTCGCCGCACTGCCCATGCCGCCCCTGCCATCCCCCGCCATTGCCGCGGGCTTTGCCGCCGCGCTGCGCAGAAGGAGCCACCCCGCCGTGCGCCGGCTGGCGGCGCTCGCCTTGATGGCGCTCGGGTGTTCGCAGTCGGCGCCTGCTGCCGTGACCCGCGACTGCCGCATCCCAGGCATACGCAACAGCGTTCAATGCGGCTCGGTGACGCGGCCACTCGACCCGTTGCAACTCGAGGGCCCATCCCTCACCGTGCGCTACGTGGTCGTCCCGGCAATGGCACGGCGCAAGCTCGCCGACCCGGTTTTCTTGATTGCCGGCGGCCCCGGGCAGAGCGCGATCGATGTAGCGCCCGGCGTCATGGCCCTTTTCGCGCGGCTCAACAACCGCCGGGACATCGTCTTCGTCGATCAGCGCGGCACCGGGCGATCGGCATCCCTGGCTTGCCCCGACCTTAAACACGCGCCGCTCGCCGTTCAAGCCGACCCCGAGCAGCAGTTCGAGCGCTTGATGGCCTGCAAGGCGACGCTGGCCCGCATGCCGGGTTTGCGCGGCGAAGACGATCTGCGCTTCTTCACCACCTCGATCGCGATGCAGGATC
>CAXTDH010000277.1:0-5088 GCA_964242405.1 uncultured Rhizobacter sp.
GCGTCGCGCCCGGCCTCGGGAACGACAGCATGCCGGGCGAAGGGCGCTCGCCGAAGGTCTTGAACACGGCCAGCAGGGAGCCCTGGTCGCTGCGGGTGATCTGCCCGAACAACTCGTTCGCGGCCGCCCGCATCGTTGCCGGCGGCAGCACGCACTGGTATTGGTAGAAGCCGTCCCGACCGTAGACCCGGTTCCATTGATGAACCGCATCGAGCGGGTAGAAGAAGCTTTCGAAGTGCTGCAGGCCGCGGGCCTTGATCGGCCGTCGATAGTAGGCGGTGTTGAGCGCCTTCAGGCTCCACTTGTTGATCAGCGAGAACGGCGGATCGATGGGCATCCGTCGCGCGCTGGCGCGGTGCTGCGGCGGGTTCGGCAGAACGCCGGCAAAGTCGGCGGCCGAGTAGATGCCCCGCCCCGGGCCGAGGCAATCGACCCAGGCGACCGAATAGCCGTGCCGGCTGCCGAGTTCGGCATCGATCGCCCAGTACTCGTCGAGGTTGGCGAAGCGCCGGTTGACGACCCAGAGGCAGGGGTTGGCGATCGGCACGAGCTGGATCTCGACCCATGTCAACAGGCCCGTCAGGCCCAGGCCGCCGATGGTCGCCGCGAACCAGTCGGCGTTCTGCTCGGGTGTGCAGACCCAGCAGCTGCCGTCGGACCGACGCAACTCGAACGCCCGGACATGACAGCCGAAGCTTCCGGCGCCATGGTGGTTCTTGCCGTGGACATCGTTGGCGACCGCACCGCCCAAGGTCACGAATCGCGTGCCGGGGCTGACCGCCAGGAACCAGCCGACCGGAACCGCGAGCCGCAGGATTTCGTCGAGCGACACGCCGGCTTCGGCGCGGAGCACGCCCGTGGCCCGGTCGAAAGCGATGAAGCGGTCCAGGCCGCGGGTCATGAGCAAGGTGCCGCCGTCGTTCAGCGCGACGTCGCCGTAGCTGCGGCCGAGGCCGTGGGCGATCATGCCCCGCTCGGCCGCAACCGGAAGCGCGGCGTATCGATCGGTCAACCGCCACTCGCTGGCCGCCCGGTCGCGCGGCCAGCGGCCCCAGGATTCGGCGGTCATCGCGGGCCCAGCGGCAACGTGGAACGCGGTTGGCTCAGGACGCCGTCTCCATCGCGTAACGCCGGCAGTGGTCGAGATAGCCCTTTTCGTGGGTGCCGATCAGCTCGACGACGCCCGCCCACAACCAGGAGGGCGCCTCCAGCGTCCGCAGGTGGTTCCGGTCGAGCTCGGCACGCCACTCCTTGCGCGTCGCTTTGTCCATCTGCCGGGCGTGCGCCCGGCCGACCACACGCGCCAGGTAGCGGGCGGAACGGGTCGCCTCCAGCGTGCTGACCCGGTCCAGCTCGAGCTTCAAGTCCTCGGGCAGCAACTCCCGCATGAAGACGGGGCGATCGAGCAACCGGGCGGCCACCATCCGCTCGCCCAGATGCGGCGACATCTCGCGTGCGCCGGCGACGACGCGCTCGGCGTTGTCGCGCGGCATGTCGGCGCCCGGCGCGCGCGGCGCCAGCGCCTTGGTCGCCTCCTTGATGTCCATGAGGCAGAAGTCGCGGCGCTTGGCGGCCCGGCCCTCGACGTCGAGCAGCACCGCGTAGCGCAGCAGCCCGAGCGAACTGCAGCCCTTCAGCCAATAACAGGCGTCGACGAGCTGCACCTTCGCGTCGTCGCGCCGATGGCTGAGTCGGGTCGCGAGCTCTTTCATGTGACCGGCCTCGAAGAGCTTGCCGATCGCGCTGCGCTCGGTCGCCGAGACCGGCCAGAAGCGCTTGCCGAGCGGCAGGACGGTGGTGCCACCCGCCACTCGTTCCTGTGCAAGATGCCGCCAGGAGCGCCGCTGCGCCAGGCGCAGGGCGCCGTCGACCGCTGCCGGCCGTTCTTCGGGGACAGCCTTCTTCGAGGTATCGAATTCGAGCGAGTAGCCTTCGACGAGGTTTTCGAGCATCCGGGCGGTCGTCACGCCCGGCAGATCGGAACCGCGCGCCGCCATCGACAACGACAGGCCGAGCCGGATCAGGTCGTGTGCCGGGTTGCCGATCACGGTCTGGTCGAAATCGCGGATCTGAATCTCGACCTCGCCGTCGACGTTGGCGATCGGCCCCAGATTGCCGACGTGGCAATCGCCGCAGATCCAGATCGGCGGGCCGACCGGCAGCGAGCTGGGCGCCACCGTGTCGAGCCACTCGTAGAACTTCAGGGTGTTGCCTCTGACGTAGGCGTGCGCCGAGCGCGCCATCTTGAGATTTCGGGCGGCGGCCAGCACCGGCTGGCGGCTTGTCCAATGAGTCGGCGAGGAAGCGGTCGGCACGTGGTCGTTGCTCGTGGTCAGGATGTGGAAATGGCGAGTTCGCCGGGAGTTTGAAGACGCCCGATCTCAGGGCGCTGCGTCATGCCGCATGCGATATGCGATATGCGATATGCGATATGCGGCATGTTTCATCCGTCATGTACCGGGCGCGTTGCGGTCAAGGTCATCACGGCGCGGGCGAGCCGTCATCCGCCCATGCCGGCATCGCCCAGCCGCGCAGTTCGGCGATGCGGGCGGTCACCCAGCCGGCCTCCGCCGACGACACCTGGGCCGGCTCGGCAGTCAGCGCTGCCCAGGTGCGGCGCAACACCGCCTGCTGGGCCGCGCCGTCGTCGTCGGCGATCTGTGGCAGGCGCTCGGCGGCGTGCACGGCCAGGCTGTCGCAGAACTCGCTACGCTCCTCGAGCTGCGCGCGGCTCACCGTCAGCCGTTCCCGCGCGACGTAGAGCGCCAGAAACGAATCGGGGACGAGCGTCTGGTTGTGGTCATAGGTGTCGCTCATCGCGGGTCAAGTGTCCTCTTTGGATCCGCGGCGGCAGCGGCACTCATTCGAGCCGATGTTCATCAACGTGCCGCCTCCTGACGGCAAGCCGCCGGGCCGCTGGTTTCCGTCTTGTCGACCAGGCCGACCTTCGGCTGTCGGAAACCGCCGCCCAGCCGTACCGACTTGTCGAGCGCCAGGAGAGCCGACTGCTTGCGGTGCGGCGTGAGCACCATGTCGAAGGATTTTCGCTTGAGATCGACCTCCGCGTTGCCCGTCACGACGACGTTCTCCGTCTCGATGGCCAGGCGGGTGGAGCGGCCGCGACCGGCTTCGATGCGCATCTCGCCGACCGAGCAGGTGACCGCCACCCGCTTGCCAGGGCTGATGAACGCCCGGAGCCACTGGCCGGCATCGAGGGCGAGTCGGGCGTCCAGCGAGGCGGGCAAGCTGGCGTGCTGCAGATTCGCCGTCACTTTCCCCGAAGCACTGTCGCGCAGCATGGCCAGGTTGTCGCCGTGCGACTGCAGCTGCAGGCGCAGGTCGAGGCCGCCTTCGATTCCCGCACCGGCGGAGCGCCCGGCCACGATCTTGTCGAGCCGCAGGTGCTTGAAGGCGAGGTCGAGCGCCGCCTCGGCCGGCGCCCGCGTCGTGTCGATCGTCAACCGGCCGGCGGCCGTGCCGCCCGACACGGCGAAGCTCAACGGCACGATCGTCAACCGGCCGGCCTGCCATGACACATGCGACCGTACGGCATCGACCGCCCGCAGCGACTTGCCGAGCGGCAGGTTGTCGATCCGGGCCATGTTCAGGTCGAGCTCCGCATCGAGATTTCCGGAACCCGGCGGTGATCGGGCCTGCTCGCGACGCACCGCCGTCGCAGCAACCGCGCCTCGGCCGGCGAACGCCCGCTGCAGGTCGGCAAAATCGATCCGCTGCGACTGCAAGTCAGCGTGCAGCAACGATCGAGGCGCGTCGGCAAGCCGTTGCAGATCGAGCTGCCCGGACAAGTCGCTGCGGCCGAGCTGGGCGCGCAGTTCGGTCGCCTGCCAGTGATCGGCTTCCTTGCGCAGCCGGGCCCGCGCCTCGACGGTGCTCGTCGGCAGGACCGCCTCATGAGCCAGCAGCGGCCGCGCCGACGCCGCGAGATCGGCGCTGACCAGGTGTGCCGCCACATCGAAGCCGCCGAGCTGCAGCAAATCGTGGGCGACGCCCTCCAGCGACAAGCTTGCAGCTCCGCTTTCGAGCCGACCGCGCAACGCGAACACGGTGCCGGTGTCGAACAGGCTCAGCACCGGTGCGACCGCGAAGTCGCCGGCGAACCGGGCCTGGCGGTATCGGCCCGAGAACTGCAGTCGCTCGGTCATCGGCAGGCCGGCAGGGGCGGGAAGGCGCTCGCCTGACGGCAGTGGCGTGGTCGCGAGCTCCAGTTCGAGGTCCCGGTCGCGGTTGACCATCGTCAGCCGGCTGCGGATCGCCTGCAAGGACAAGATCCGCACGTGCCCGGGGCCGCGGTCCTGCGGGTCGGCGAGTCGCCAGTTGCGCAGGCCGTCGTCCTGCTTTTCGAGATCGATGTCGGCGTCCACGAGAACGACCAGCGGCAGCACCGTGCCCGGGCCCCGCAGGCTGCGCCAGCCGACGGTGACATCGACTTCACCAGCAGTGATCAACGGCCGGGCCGCGCCCCATGGTGCGTTCTCGATCCGCAGCCCGTGGATCCGGAAGACGGGTTGCAGAGCCGCGTCGAGCCGAAGCTGCAAGCGGTCGAAATCGATCTGGCGACCGGCGTGCTGGCGAACATAGTGCTGAACGAACGGCCGCAGCCAGATCGGTTCCGCAACGGCCCAGGAGATCAATGCCAGGGCAGCGCCGAAGATCGCGACCTGCCATCCGCGCGATCGGCGCCGCTGGTTGCGGTCGGACTGTCGGGTGGGCGGCGCGATGGTCATTCAAGCAGGATCTTCGTGGCCGAAGCCCAGGCTCCGGACCGGTCGAGCACCCGTGCTACCGTAGGACTTGCGCTTCGCCGGGCATGCTCTGCCGCCGAGGGCGCCCGGTCGTGCGATGGTCACGATATTCGCGGCCTCTGACTGAGCCCGGCGGCCTTCGACCCGCGGTCGCGGGATGACGTGGCTGGCACTCCCCCCTATCCTGATTTTGCGGTTCGGTCCAGGCATGGGGCCCCGGCTGCCGCCTATCCACCAGGGGCTCGACGCATGAAAAAAACTTTGATCGCCTCGGCGGCGGCGTTGACGCTGGGCGCCTCGATGGCTGCCCGTGCCGAGCCTGCCA
>CAXTDH010000278.1:0-5082 GCA_964242405.1 uncultured Rhizobacter sp.
ATACGGGCCATGCGGGCAATGCGGGCGATGCGGGGGAGTCGATGGCGGCGTCGGCGGTTTTTCCAGCGTCGCCGTCCCGGGAACCGCCGCCATTCG
Organism: uncultured Rhizobacter sp.; assembly: GCA_964242405.1. Lineage (GTDB taxonomy): Bacteria > Pseudomonadota > Gammaproteobacteria > Burkholderiales > Burkholderiaceae_C > LMDS01. The sequence continues at coordinate 97 of CAXTDH010000278.1, forward strand.
TAGAACCCCGGCCAGCGTCGCCGCCGCCTTGGTCCGCCAATTCGAGCTGATTCGCTACGTTGGGATGGAACTTTTGCTGCGTCGCGTCGTGAAGGCCTGGTGGTTCTCGGTCCGCCCCTGCGGGGAAGCAAGCACACTTCCCACCCACACCGACGTTTGATACCTCTTGGAGGCGCACGGCGCCATGGAGCACCGACATGCACCCACGACTCGACCCGTTCAACGCCATCGGCCTGAGCCGCATCGCCCATGCGCTCCAGGCAGAAGGCCGGTCGATCATCCACATGCAGTTCGGCCAGCCGTCGACCGGTGCGCCCGCGGCAGCGATCGCCCGAGCTCACCAGGTGCTCGACAGCGACGCCCTCGGCTATTGGGAAAGCACTCCGCTCAAGAGCCGCCTCGCCCGTCTCTATGACGAACGCTACGGCGTGACGGTCGAGCCGCAGCGCTTCGTCCTGACCTGCGGCGCCTCGCCCGCCCTGGTGCTCGCGCTCACCTCGATGTTCGAGCCCGGCGACCGGATCGCGATGGCCCGGCCCGGTTACGTCGCCTATCGCAACACCTGCAAGGCGCTGCACCTGGAGCCGGTCGAGATCGCCTGCGGCGAAGCCGAGCGCTACCAGCTGACCGCGGCCGCGCTGGCGTCGCTGGCCCCGCCGCCCGCCGGCGTGATCATCGCGAGCCCCGCCAACCCGACCGGCACCCTCATCGACGCCCACGAGCTGGCGGCGATCGCCGGCGTTTGCCGGGAGCGCGGCATCCGCATCGTCTCCGACGAGATCTACCACGGCCTCAGCTACGTGGCGCCGGCGCACTCGATCCTCGAGTTCGCGCCGGACGCACAGGTCATCAGCAGCTTCTCGAAGTACTACAGCATGGTCGGCTGGCGGCTCGGCTGGCTGCTGGTGCCCGAGGCGCATCTGCACCGCGCCTGGGCCTATGTCGGCAACCTGTTCCTGACGTCGCCTTCGCTGAGCCAGCATGCGGCGCTCGTCGCCCTCGACTGCGCGCCCGAGCTCGACAGCCATGTGGCGGTCTATGCCGAAAACCGGCGCCTGCTGCTGGAGGCGCTGCCCAGCCTCGGGCTGAGGGCGATCGCGCCGCCGGACGGGGCGTTCTACATTTACGCGAGCGTTCGCCACCTGACCGACGACAGCCTGGCATTCTGTGAACGGCTGTTGCGCGACACCGGCGTCGCGACCGCCTCGGGCGTCGACTTCGACCCGGTCGACGGGCGCCATTTCATCCGCATCAGCTTCGCTGTGTCGACCGCCGAGACCTGGGAGGCGATCGGCCGGCTGCAGCCGTGGTTCGCCGCACAGGCAGCGGCCGTCGCCTGACGTTCCGGTCAGGCCTTGCCCTGGTTCGCGACCGCTGCAGCCGCCTTCGCAACCGCGTCGGCATCGCCCAGGTAGTAGTGCCGGATCGGCTTGAGCGCGTCGTCGAGTTCATAGACGAGCGGGATGCCGTTCGGGATGTTCAGGCCGACGATGTCGGCATCGGAGACGCCGTCGAGGTACTTGACCAGCGCCCGCATGCTGTTGCCGTGCGCCGAAACCAGCACCTGCTGCCCTGACAGGATCGCCGGGGCCAGGGTGTCGTTCCAGAGCGGCAGCACCCGGTCGACCGTATCCTTCAGGCATTCGGTCAGCGGCACCTGCCCGGCCGCGAGGTTCGCGTAACGCAGGTCGCTGCGCTCGCTGCGCGGGTCGTCGGCCGGCAGGGCAGGCGGTGGTGTGTCGTAGCTGCGGCGCCAGATCAGCACCTGTTCGTCGCCATACTGCCGCGCCGTCTCGGCCTTGTTCAAGCCCTGCAGGGCACCGTAGTGACGTTCGTTGAGGCGCCAGTCGTTGACGACCGGCAGCCAGGTGCGGTCCATCCGGTCGAGGGCATGCCAGAGCGTCCAGACGGCCCGCTTCAGCACCGAGGTGTAGGCGATGTCGAACTCGAACCCGCCGCTCGCGAGCAGCTGCCCCGCCTGCTGCGCCTGCTGGATGCCGAGCGGCGTCAGCTCGACATCGGTCCAGCCGGTGAAGCGATTCTCCAGGTTCCAGGTGGATTCGCCGTGGCGGATCAGGACGAGTCGGTGCATGAAGGTTGCCCAAGGGTGTATCCACTCAAATTCTATAATCGCAGTCGACCCTCACCCTGGCGCGCCCTTGAAGTTCCTTCTCGACACCTGGTATCTGTTCGTCGCCGCGGCTGTTTCTGGCGGCTTGTTGCTGTGGCCGCTGCTCAACCGCGGCGGCACTGGCCAGAACCGGGTCTCGCCCAACGACGCGGTGCAACTCATCAACCGCCAGCGGGCGGTGCTGATCGACGTCAGCGAGCCGAAGGAATTCGCCGCCGGGCATGCGGCCGGCTCCAAGAGCGTGCCGTTCGCGACGCTCGAGACGGCGACCAACCTGCCGAAGAACAAGGCCTTGCCGCTGGTAGTGGTGTGCCCGACCGGAGCCCGGGCGAGCCGGGCAGTCGCGACGCTGCGCAAGCTCGGTTTCGAGAACGCCCGGGCGCTCGCCGGCGGCCTGGAAGCATGGCGTGCGGCCAGCTTGCCGGTCGAGAAGTCGAGCGTCGCGAGCGCCGCTCCTGTCATCAACTCACGAGGATAAATGGTCATGGCGACGGTCAGGATGTACACGACGATGTATTGCCCGTATTGCATGCAGGCGAAGGCTTTGTTGAAGGAGCGTGGCGTCGAGTCGATCGACGAGATCGCGATCGACGGTCGCCCGGACGAGCGCGAGACGATGATCCGGCTGACCGGCAAGCGCACCGTGCCGCAGATCTTCATCGGCGAAACCTACGTCGGTGGTTGCGACGACCTGCACGACCTCGACAGCCGCGGTGGCCTGCGACAGCTGCTCGCCGGCCCGGACCAGCCGGCCGGATAATCGCCGCCTCACGGCCGATCCGGCTACCTCACCCCTTTCCCCCGAATCAGCGAGAGCTCCATGGCAGACGACGACAGCAACCAGAACCCGGTGTTTCAGATCCAGCGTGTCTACCTGAAGGATCTTTCGCTCGAACAGCCGAATTCGCCGCAGATCTTGCTCGAACAAGGGCAGCCGCAGGTCGAGATCAACCTCGCACTCGGCGCCGCGCCGATCGGCGACGGCGTCTACGAGGTCACGGTCACGGCGACGGTCACGACCAAGGTCAACGACAAGGTGCTGTTCCTGGTCGAAGCCAAGCAGGGCGGCATCTTCGAGATCCGCAACATCCCCGAGGAGCAGCTGCAGCCGATCATCGGCATCGCCTGCCCGGGCATCGTCTACCCGTATCTGCGGGCGATCGTGTCGGATGTCTGCACCCGTGCCGGCTTCCCGCCGGTCATCCTGTCGGAGGTCAATTTCCAGGCGATGTACGAGGCGCAACAGGCGCAGCAGGCCGCCGGCACCCAGACCAACGGCAGCGGCGTCGCGACGCCAGTGCTGAACTGAGCGACCTCGACCGAGCAATCCGAACCGAGCAACCTGAACTGAGCCACGACGCCGCGTCGTCGACGGTTCGTCGGTCGGGCAGGGTTCACGCTCGGCCGGTCGCGAAGACGCCGCGGGAACTGCACTGGGCCCGAGCGCGGTGAACATCACGATACTCGGCGGCGGCGCGTGGGGTTCGGCGCTCGCCGTCAGCGTTGCTGCGCAGTGGCCGACGGTCCTGTGGGTGCGGAGCTCGGAACAGGCCGACGCGATCGCCCATTCCAGGCGCAACGACCGCTACTTGCCGGGCGTCGGCTTGCCGGCGTCGCTCGCCGTCACCGACGACTTCGACGCCGCCGTGGCGCATGCGGCAGGCGGGCTGGTCATCGTCGCGACGCCGATCGCGGCACTCGACGAAGTCCTTCGCCGGTTGTCGGCGGCTTCTGGCATCCCGGCCGGCGTGTTCTGGCTGTGCAAGGGCTTCGACCAGGGCAGCGGGTCGATGGGTCATGAGATCGCCCGATCCATCGGCGTCCCCTGGCCGGTCGGGGTGCTGTCCGGCCCGAGCTTCGCGCTGGAAGTCGCCCGCGGCCAGCCGACCGCGCTGGTGGCGGCGAGCCATGACCCGGGTCTCGTCGACCAGGCCGTTGCCGCATTTCACCACGGCAGTCTGCGCATCTACAGCTCGGCCGACCCGGTCGGCGTCGAGGTCGGTGGTGCGGTCAAGAACGTGATTGCCATCGCGACCGGCATTGCCGACGGCATGGCGCCGGTCGACTTCACGGCAGCTCGCGGTGTCGACGACACGGAAGGCGAGACGGGCGGGGCAGCGGTTGGCGGGTCGGGTGGCGTCCCGAGTGCCGTAGGCCTGGGCCTGAACGCCCGCGCCGCGCTGATCACCCGTGGCCTTGCCGAGATGAGCCGCCTCGGCATGGCGCTGGGCGCGCGTCCGGAGACGTTCATGGGCCTGTCCGGCCTCGGCGACCTGGTGCTGACCGCCACCGGCGAGTTGTCGCGCAACCGCCAGGTGGGCCGCTTGCTCGCCCAGGGCCGGCCCCTGGCGCGGATACTCGCCGAGCTCGGCCATGTCGCCGAAGGCGTCGCCAGTGCGCCGATGGTGGTGCGGCGAGCGGCAGCACTCGGCGTCGACATGCCGATCGCCGAGGCGGTGGTCGCGGTGCTGGAAGGCCGGGCGACTCCGGCCGCGGCGCTCGAACAACTGATGGGTCGCGAGGCGCGACCCGAAAAGAACGGGGAGTAGCCGCAGTGCCTGCACGCCGATCGTTTCTTCGCCTGGCCGTCCGGACAGCCGCCGCCGGCACGGTCGCGGCGCTCGCACGCCCCGGATTCGCGCAAGCGGCCTGGCCGTCGCGTCCGATCCGCCTGGTCGTGCCGTTTCCGCCCGGCAGCTCGCCCGATTTCATCGCCCGGCTGATCGCCGACCCGCTCGCCGCCAGCCTCGGCCAACCGGTGGTGATCGACAACAAGGCCGGCGCCGGCGGCAACATCGGCACCGCCTCGGTGGCCAAGGCGGTGGCCGACGGCTACACGCTGCTGTTCACCATCC
>CAXTDH010000279.1:0-2677 GCA_964242405.1 uncultured Rhizobacter sp.
GGGCTGGACGCCGACGCCGCCTACCGCATCCAGCGCGTCAACACCGAGCACCGCATCGCCGCCGGGCAGCGGCGCGTCGGTTGCAAGATCGGCCTGACCGCCAAGTCGGTGCAGGCGCAGTTGGGGGTCGACCGGCCCGACTTCGGCATCCTGTTCGACGACATGGGGTACGGCGACGGCGAAGCCGTGCCGTGGTCGGCCCTGCACCAGCCGAAGGTCGAGGCGGAGATCGCCTTCGTCATCGGCCGCGACCTCGACATGCCGAACCCGTCGCCGGTCGACGTGCTGAACGCGATCGAATACGCGCTGCCCGCGGTCGAGATCGTCGGCAGCCGGATCGCGGCCTGGAACATCCGCTATGTCGACACGGTGGCCGACAACGCCTCCTCGTCGGCCTATGTGCTCGGCACGTCGCCGAAGAAGTTGTCGGCCTTCGACCTGCGCCTCTGCGGCATGGTGATGATGCGGCGCGGCGAGCCGGTGTCGGTGGGCGCCGGCGCCGCCTGCCTCGGCAATCCGCTGAATGCGGTCGCCTGGCTGGCCCGGACCATGGCCCGGCTCGGCGAGCCGCTGCGCGCCGGCGAGCTGGTGCTGTCCGGTGCCCTCGGGCCGATGGTGCCGGTCGTGGCCGGTGATGTCTTCGAGGCGCGAATCAACGGCCTCGGTGACCTGAAAGTGGTGTTCGAGGCGGCTGCGGCTCGCCAGGAGACGACATGAGCCGGGTACTCGAATTCGCACAACTGCTGGATGACGCGGCCCGCACCGCGACCGAGGTCGACGGGATCGATCCCGACGGCGTCTTGACCCTGGCCGACGCCTACGCCGTCCAGTCGGCATCGCTCCAGCACCGCATCGACCGTGGCGAGCGCAGAGTCGGCGTCAAGATGGGCTTCACCTCGCGCGCAAAGATGATCCAGATGGGCATAGACGACGTGATCTGGGGGCGCCTGTCGAGCGGCATGCAGGTCGAGGAGGGCACGCCGATCCGCTTTTCCCGCTTCGTGCACCCGCGGGTCGAGCCGGAGATCGCCTTCGTGCTGAAGCGCCCGCTCGCCGGCGACGTGACGATGGTGGAGGCGCTGGCTGCCGTCGAGGCCATCGCACCGGCGCTCGAGATCATCGATTCGCGCTACCGTGACTTCAAGTTCAGCCTGCCCGAGGTGATCGCCCACAACGCGTCCTCGAGCGGCTTCACGATCGGCCCGTGGTGCGATCCGCACCAGGATTTCGGCAACCTCGGCCTGACGCTCAGCCTCGACGGCAGGGTCGTGCAGGTCGGCTCCACGGCGGCCATCCTCGGCCATCCGCTGCGTTCGCTGGTCGCCGCGGCGCGGCTTTCGGCAGCCGCGGGCGAGCCGCTTCAGGCCGGATGGATCGTGATGGCGGGCGGGGCGACGCCGGCGGAGTGGATCAAGCCGGGGCAGTATGTGTCGGTCGAGATGGAGCGGCTCGGCCGGGCCGGGTTCCACATGACGGCCTGACCACACAAGCGGCAGCGCGAACAGGGTTCTAAAGGCGGCTCTCATCGGCGCGCCCCGTGACGGTGCGCGGTGTCATATTGGGCAGCTCGTCGAGCGGTCCACCTGAGCTGTCATGCGTCGCATTCTCACCAAGCGCTGGAGCGTGCCGGCGCTGCTGGCCACGGCCACCCTGCTCGCCGTGCTCGCGGCCGAACGCGGCGCGCCGGGCAGCCTGCTGCCGCATGGTTACTGCTTCACCTGGAATGCGACGCTGCTCTGGACTCACGTGGTGAGCGACAGCCTGATCGGCGCCGCCTATGTGTCGATCCCGATGACGCTGCTCCAACTGGTCCGCAGGCGCACCGATCTGCCGTTCAACTGGGTCGTCCTGCTGTTCGCCCTGTTCATCCTGAGTTGCGGCGCCACCCACTGGATCGAGGTCTGGACGGTCTGGAATCCCGACTATTGGCTGTCGGGCAACGTCAAGGTCATCACGGCCGTCGCGTCGATACTGACCGCCGGGACGCTGGTCCGGCTGCTGCCGCTGATCCTCGCCATCCCGACGGTGGCCGAACTGACCGCGGCACGCGACGCCCTGCAGACAGAAGTCACCCATCGCCGACGTGCCGAGGCGGCGCTGCTGGAAGAACGCGCCGCCCTCGAGCGCCGGGTGCTCGAGCGCACCGAGGCCTTGAGCAGCGCGACCGCCGCTGCCGCCTCGGCCCATGCCCACGCCGAAGAAGCGAACCAGCTCAAGGACCGTTTCCTGGCCAAGGTGTCGCACGAACTGCGAACGCCGCTGCAGTCGACGATGACCTGGGCCCAACTGCTGCATCGCTCGCCCGAGGACGGCAAACGGGTGGCCCTGGCGTCGGACCGGATCATGCACAACGTGCGGACGCAGGCCCGGCTGATCGACGACCTCCTCGATATCTCCCGCATCCTCAGTGGCAAGCTCGGTCTCGAGCTGCAGACGATCGATGCCGCACAGGCGATCGCCAAGGCGGTCGATGTCGTGCGCTCGGCGTCGGCCGGCCGCGGGATCGAGATCGAGCTGGCGATCGAGACGCCGGCCGCCCTGCGAATCCGGTCCGACCCGGTACGGCTCGAACAGGTGGTGTGGAACCTCGTCAACAACGCCGTCCAGGCCTCGCCGGACGAGGGCAGGGTGCGGGTCGCCTGCAGCATCGACGCTCGCGAAGACGTCGACATTGAGG
>CAXTDH010000279.1:2687-5070 GCA_964242405.1 uncultured Rhizobacter sp.
GTCCGCGACTGGGGCCGGGGCATCGACCCACTCGAATTGCCCCATGTCTTCGAGCCGTTCCGGCAAGGTGCGCGGAACGAAGGCCACGGCCACCGCGGGCTCGGCCTCGGGCTTGCCATCACCCGCAGCATCGTCGAGCTGTTCGGCGGCGAGCTGAAGGCGCACAGCGATGGCGCGGGCAAAGGCGCGACCTTCGTCCTTCGACTTCCGCTGATGAACGGCCCGGAGACAGGCGACGAGCTCGTCACGGCCGAGCTGTGCGAAGAGGAGTTGCGGCGGCTGCTCGGCCTGCGCGTTCTCTATGTCGAGGACGAGCCCGACATCGCCGACGGCAGCCGCATCATGCTGTCGACCCTGGGCGCCGAGGTGACCCTCTGCCGCAACTTCGAGTCGGCCGCCAGCCGGATCCGGGCCGGCGGATTCGATGTGTTGCTTTCCGACCTCAACCTGGGCACCGGCAGGTCGGCGCTGGACCTGATCCGGCTCCTGCACCGCACGACCGAGGGCCATGCCGTTCCGGCGATCGTGCTGTCGGCCTACGGCAGGGCCGAGGATGTGCAGCTGTCCTTGCAGGCCGGCTTCGCCCTGCACCTGGTGAAGCCGGCGGATGCGTTCCAGGTGGCACGGGCACTGCTAGCCGTGGTGCGTGCACCCAGCCCCACCTGAACGAGATCGACTTCGGGCCGTTCGGCGCGATAAGCTCCGGCGGTCGTCTTGCAAACGTCGGATCGATCCATGAACGTCAGCGCTTCAATCGGCCGGGTCGGGTGCCTTTTGCTCGCCTGCTGCCTCGGCTTCGTCGGCTGCGCGACCGGGCCTTCCGGGTCGACCTCGAAATCCACCGCCACGAACCCCGCGCCGACCCGGACCATCATCTTCGTCTGGGATGGCTTGCGGCCCGATTCGGTGAGCCCGACCGATACGCCCAACCTCTGGGCGCTTCGGCAGGCCGGCGTCTGGTTCGACGACCACCACTCGACCTACCCGACCTTCACCATGATGAACGCCTCGGCGTTCGCCACCGGCTCGTTCCCCGGCACCACCGGCTTCTACGGCAACATCCTCTGGCAGCCGGGCGCCAAGGGCCGAACCGCCGCCGGCGCGCCGGTCGACTACAACCAGCCGGCCTACACCGAAGATTGGGCGGTCCTCGATGCGCTCGACGCGTCCTACGGCAATCGGCTGACGCTCGTCGGCACGCTGTTCCGTGCGGCACAGGCCAAAGGGCTGGTCACCGCGACGGTGGGCAAGAGCGGCGCCGCCTACTTCCAGGATTACCGCCGCGGCGGCCTAATCCTCGACGAAAACCTGGCAGCGCCCGCGAGCCTCGCCAACGAATTGCAGATCGCCGGTTACGCCTTGCCGAAGAACACGCCCAACGGTCACCCGGCCGGCGCGGTCGTGCTCGGCCCCGGCAATGGCGACCCGACGGCCGCCGCGCCGACCGTCCTGGTCACATGGCCGAACGGCTTGAAGAACGGCGACCCGACCGACAGCTCCGGCGCCCGCGCGGCCGCCGGCAACGAGTACATGATGAGGGCCTACCTGGGGTACATCCTGCCGCGCAAGAAGCCCGATCTGTCGGTGATCTGGTTCCGGGATCCGGACACCACCGAGCATGCCTATGGCCCCGGCTCCGGCAACTACCGCCAGGCGCTTCATGCCCAGGACCAGCGCCTGGGCGAGCTGCGGGCCCGGCTCGAGTCGCTCGGGCTCGCGGCCCACACCAACCTGATCGTCGCCACCGACCATGCGCACAGCAGCGTTTCCGGGCCGCCGTCGTTGTTCCCGTTGCGGGCGATCGAGGGCGGTAAGGTCGGGGCGCCGGCGCCGGGCGGCTATGCGGCATCGGGTGACGTCCGTACCGCCGACCTCATCGCCCGGGCGAAGCTCGGCGTCGAGCCGTTCGACGGCCAGGGCTGCCTGAGCTCGGCGATGGCGGGCCTCAAGCGCGACGGCACGCCGGTCTACCCCTTGCTCAGCGATGTCGACGGCTCCGTCTGCGGCAAGCCCGGAACCTCCTACCAGACCCGGCGCCACACCGTGCCTGCCGTGCTACCCGCGAACGCAGTGGTGATCGCGGCCAACGGCGGTTCGGATTACCTCTACGTGCCGAGCCGCGACCCGGCCATCGTCGCCCGGCTGGTCACCTTCCTGCAGACCCGCAGCGAGTACGGCGCCGTCTTCGTCGCCTCTCGCTACGGGCCGATCGCCGGCACCGTGCCGATGAGCGACGTCAAGCTGGAAGGCGCTGCCGACCGCCACCCCGACATCATCGTCAGCTTCAATTTCGACTCCGCGGCGGTGGTCGCCGGCATGCCCGGCATCGAGTTCGAGAGCTTCGGCGGCAGCCGCGGCATGCACGGCAGCTCCAGCCCCGTCG
>CAXTDH010000280.1:0-5060 GCA_964242405.1 uncultured Rhizobacter sp.
AGTCGGCCGTTTGGCCATTCGGTCAGTCGGTCAGTCGGTCAGTCGGTCAGTCGGCCAGCTTACTGCTGGAGCGAAGCTCCGGCGGCATCCCCGACAGCATGCGCCTGCAGATCGACGGTCATCGCCTGACGGCGGTAGTTGCCGGACGCCAGCAGCTGCTCGATCTCGAGCAGTTCGCCGGCGATCCGATCGATTCGACCGATGCGGCATGCGCTCCACTCGGGCTCGGCGTAGGCGGCCTCCAGCTCGTTCCTGAGCCGAGCGTATTTCCCTGTCAGTTGATCATGCGTCATCGTGTACTCCTCATGAACGCCCAAAGCACGAGGCGTCCAAGCAAATGTTGTTCCCGGCAGATCATCGCATACCCTGATAAATGAGCCATCGGCGCACGCTTTTGGCGTCGCTCTCCACCGGCACGCTGCGCAAGGAGGCAGACCGGCTCAAGGCGCGCACCTTCGATGTACTGCGAAACCCGCAGAACCTGATGGTCAGCATGAACAATATGGAAACCGGCGCGTGGCCTGCGGCACTTCGGTCAACAGCGGCAGGGTGCCGCTGGCCGACCCGGCGAGCGAGTTCGCCCAGGCCAGGGTCAAGACCGCGATGGATGGGCTTCAGGTTCAAGAGGTCGCGAGCTGGGAACAGCTGCGCTCGACATCCCGGTGACCGCATCGTTGCCCAAGTCGGCCGGGTCACTGATCTGATCTAGGAGATCAACGACGAGCCGCCAGCGGACCACCGGCCTGGGCCAAGTGAGCTGGTCCCGCCGACAGGAATCGAACCTGTATTTGCCGCTTAGGAGGCGGCCGTTCTATCCATTGAACTACGGCGAGCGAGCAGGCGGGCCGGATGGCGAGATCGGCTGCCCGGATTGTGGCCGAAGTCGACGCGCCCACCAGCCGATCCGCCGGGTCGTGCCCGCGAATCGGCCCGCCGCGGCGGACGGTGGCCGGCGCCTGCGCCCCGCCGCCGCCCGCGCCACCGATCAGCGGTAGACGTCTTGCGCGCGGTTGGTCTTCCAATGGTTCTCGAGGTACGACGCGTCCTCGTCGCTGCGTGGCCGCACACCCATCAGGATGCCGCCGTTCTTCACGCCTTCCTCATACCGCTTGACCCGCTCCTCCGGCAGGTTCCAGCCGACCAGCGCACCGAGGATGCCCCCTGTCGCAGCACCGGCGCCTGCACCGGCGACCGCTGCGGCCAGCGGCCCGGCGATCACCAGGCCCAGCCCCGGCAAGACCAACGACGTGCCGACCGCGGCGACCGCGGCTGCGATCGCGCCCAGCGTCCCGCCGATCGCGCCACCGACGCCTGCGCCTTCGGCCGCCTTGTTGCCGAGCTCGGTCTCGGCGCCGGCGCCGACGAAGTGACGCTTCTTGGTGTCCTCGGACATCACCACGTTGACGTCGTCCTTGCTGTAGCCGCGCTCGGACAAGGCGCTGTAGCCGCGCTCGGCGCTCTCACGGTCCGGAAATAGGCCGGTCATCAGGGGGGTATCGCTTGCCATTTCTCATCTCCTTGAGTGGGTAAGACCGTCAGCTGGCGACGCAGCAACGGTGGCCCCGGGTGCGGTCGCGCCGTCGAGTCGACGGGGAGCGAGAGCTTGGCTCAGGCGAAGCGTTCGAACTGCCGGACACCACGACCGCCGCCGCGGCCCGGCGGGATGTGCCGGTGTGAGCCGGTTCCTACTCGATGGGCGACCGGGCGTCGTGGGCCGGCTTTTCGAGCGACCGGCCGTGTCGTGCCTGCCGCACACTCGCCGGCCTTGGCGAAGCTGCCCTCCGCATCGCCACAATCGGCAGGCGCTGCCGGAGGCGGTCGGCTCGCCGTCTCGCTCTCGCCGCCGTGGTTCGGCCGTGCCGCTCGTTCATTCACCCAGCACCCAGAAAGCAATCGCATCTGTTTCTGTCGATCCTCTATCGAACGCTTCGCGTCATCGTCGTGGCGCTGCTCATCGTCACCTGCCTCGTCGCCCTGGCCCAGCGCCATGACGGCGACAGCCCCTGGTGGCTCGAGCTTTCCCGCTACCTTCCCTATGCGGTCTACCTCGCGCCGCCGGTGCTCGCGTTCGCCCTGTCGCTGGCACTCGGCCGCTGGTGGGTCGTGGCCAGCACCGCCGCACTGGCGCTCACCGCCGCCGTGACGATGGACCTGCGGTGGCAGGCCGGGCGAGCGGAACTCGCCCCGGGCGCGCTGCCGCTGCGGTTGATGACCTTCAACGTCAAGGCCTACAAGGCGGTCGACCGCAACGGCGGCCTCGGAGCGCTGGCCCGCGAGGTGGCGCTGCACCACCCCGACGTGCTGCTGCTGCAGGATGCGAAAGGCGACAAGACCCAGGAATCGCTGCGGAGCGACGATGGGCCGGTCTTCGGGCTACCGTATGTCTTCGCCGTTCATCAGTACGTCGTCGCGAGCCGGTGGCCGCTGCGCGACTGCCAGGCGCGGCGAACCGAACCGCCGCATCTCGACTACGTCAGCTGCGTCGTCACCGTCGACGGGCGACCGGTCAACCTGGTCACCGCCCATTTCCAGTCACCGCGAGCCGGGCTGGTGGCCGCCCGGCGTGGCGGCATCGACGGCATCGACGACTGGCGACAGAACTACGAACTGCGCCTCCTGCAATCGCGCGCCCTCGCCGCCGACCTCGAAAACACGCCGCGGCCGCTGATCGTCGCCGGCGACCTGAACGCGCCGGTGGCCTCGCCCGTGGTCGGCAGCCTGCTGGCCACGGGCTTGCGGGACGCGTTCTCCGAGGCCGGCAGAGGTTACGGTTACAGCTACGGTCAAGCGCTGCCGATCGGCATCTCGTTCCTGCGGATCGACCATGTGCTGGTCAGCCGTCGCATCCGGCTGCTCGACTGCTACGTCGGCAACGCCGGCACATCCGACCATCGACCGGTGATCGTCGACCTGTCGCTGCCGCGCTCCTGAGTGGCTGCGCTGTTGCGGCAGCGGGTCGCCGCTCGCAAGCGGCGGCGCCATACTGCCAGCCCGCCACACGCCCTGGCACCGGCGACGACCCGCGGACGCTCGTCAGACCGGCAGGGTGTAGACCTGCGCCGCCGCGCGTTCCTCGTCGGTATGGCTCGCCAGCGCCGCCGCCCAGGCGTCTCCGCGGGCGCCTGCCTCGGGTACGAGCCCTGCTGTCATGGTCGCCACCTCTTCCGCGCCGCCCAGGTATTCGCCGACCTGCTCATGCGAGGCCAGGAACAGCTTGGCGAGCGCGGTGCCGTCGCCGTCGATGACGACCAGGTAGCGCGCCGGTGGGCGGTGCGGCGTATGGTGGGGTTCGCCGTGCGAAGGGATGCCGAATGCCTGCTCGTTCATGACGCCATCTTGCCACGCCGAGCACCTTCATGACCAGCCGCCGGTCGCTGCTTTGCGGGCATCGCCGGCCACGGCAGCGGGTTAGGATCCCGCACCTGCCGAACGCATCCGGGGCCTCGTTGCCCGCGACCATGACCTTTCTTTCCCCTGGCGGGCCCCCCGCCGTCGTCTCGATCGCAGGTGTGACCAAGCGCTACGCCACCGGTCACCAGGCGCTGCAACGCGTCGACCTCGACATTCGGGCCGGCGAGATCTTTGCCCTGCTCGGGCCGAACGGCGCCGGCAAGACGACCCTCATCTCGATCGTCTGCGGCATCGTCACCGCCAGCAGCGGCAATGTCAGCGTCGCCGGGCACGACATCGTTCGCGACTATCGGCTGACGCGGTCGACGATCGGCCTGGTGCCGCAGGAGCTGACGACCGACGCCTTCGAAACCGTGTGGGCGACGGTTTCCTTCAGCCGCGGCCTGTTCGGCCTGGCGCCGAACCCGGCCTTCATCGAGCGGGTGCTGCGCGACCTGTCGCTCTGGGAAAAGCGCCGCGACAAGATCATGACGCTCTCGGGCGGCATGAAACGCCGGGTGATGATCGCCAAGGCGCTGTCGCACGAGCCGCGGGTGCTGTTCCTCGACGAACCGACGGCGGGCGTCGACGTCGAGCTGCGCCGCGACATGTGGGCGCTGGTCCGCAACCTGCGCGCCAGCGGTGTCACCATCATCCTGACGACCCACTACATTGAAGAGGCGGAGGACATGGCCGACCGGATCGGCGTGATCCGCAAGGGCGCCCTGATCCTGGTCGAGGAGAAGAGCGCGCTGATGAAGCAGCTCGGCAAGAAGCAGCTGACGATCGAGCTCGACCAGCCGATGCCGTCGCTGCCTCCCGAGCTCGCCGGCTGCCAGTTGCTGCTGAAGGACGGCGGCCGGACGCTGGTGCGCGAGTTCGCGGGCGACGAAGCGCAGACCGGCGTCGCGGCGCTGCTCAAGCGCATCGGCGAACTCGGCATCGGTTTTCGGGACGTGAACACCCGCAAGAGTTCGCTCGAGGACATCTTCGTCGGCCTGGTGCACGACGAGCGGGCGCAGGAGGTGGTGGCGTGAGCGCTGCGATGCGCTTCAACCGCCGCGGCGTCTGGGCGATCTACCGCTTCGAGATGGCGCGGGCCTTACGCACCATGTGGCAGAGCTTGGTCGCGCCGGTCATCACGACGTCGCTCTACTTCGTCGTCTTCGGTGCGGCGATCGGCTCGAAGATGTCGCAGGTCGGCGGCGTGCCGTACGGCGCCTACATCGTGCCGGGGCTGATCATGCTGTCGCTTTTCACCCAGAGCCTGTCGAACGCCTCCTTCGGCATCTTCTTCCCGAAATTCACCGGCACCATCTACGAGCTGTTGTCGGCGCCGGTGTCGGCGCTCGAACTGGTGCTGGCCTACGTGGGCGCGGCGGCCACCAAGTCGATCGTCCTCGGCCTGGTGATCCTGGCGACGGCGGGGCTCTTCGTGCCGATCCGCATCGTTCATCCGGTCTGGATGGTCGGCTTCCTGCTGCTCACCTCGACTGCCTTCAGCCTCTTCGGCTTCATGATCGGTATCTGGGCGCGCAACTTCGAGCAGTTGCAGTTCATCCCGATGCTGATCGTGACGCCGCTTACCTTTCTCGGCGGCGCCTTCTATTCGATCGACATGCTGCCGCCGTTCTGGCGTACGGTGACGCTTTTTACCCCGGTGGTGTACC
>CAXTDH010000281.1:0-5046 GCA_964242405.1 uncultured Rhizobacter sp.
GTGTCGGCGCTGATCGCCGCCGACATGAGCTTTCACAGCGTCGTGCACGACCTCTCGAAGAATCCCCTGATCGCACCGACGATGCAAGCGCAGTGGGTCTACACCCAGCGCGTCATGGGCGAGGTGCTGATTCGCGAGGACACGCCGCAGGCCATCTGGGCACAGCACGAGGCGATGCTCGATGCTGTGATCGCAGGCGATGGCGATAGCGCCGAGGCGCTGGCTCGCCAGCATGTCACACGTGCCGCCGAAATCGTCATCGTCCGACTGAAGGTGATCGCCTCGTCTCAGAACGCCGTCAACGCAGCGACCGGGCCGTGGTCTCGGCACTCTGAATTCACTCTGCCCGGACATGACGAAGCGCCTCTACATTATTCGTCTGCAGCTCCTTCTCGATAGCACGCTCGGTCGATAGCACGCTCGGGATGGTTGCCGTGCACGCCGGTTGCAGCACATTCGAGGGGTCGCGCGCCGCGTACGAGGACAAAGGACACATCGATGAGCCACCTGCTCGCCGTGTCGGATGCGATTGCCGCCCACGCCCGACTCTTCCCGCGCCGCATCGGCACGCGCGACTCGCGCCGCGCCCTGACCTTCGCCGAGTGGGACGATCGCGCCACCCGCCTGGCCAACGCCCTGCTCGGCCTGGGCCTCGGCAAGGGCGACCGAGTCGGCCTGCTCGCCTACAACTGCGTCGAGTGGATGGAGATGTACGTGGCGCTGGCACGCGCCGGGCTGGTGGCGGTGCCGATCAACTTCCGGTTGATGACGGCCGAGATCGCCTACATCCTCGGGCATGCCGAGGCGCGTGCGGTGATCGTTCAGGACGATCTGATCGACCGGGTCGAGCCGCTGCGTGGCGAGCTGCCGCTGCCGGCGAGGAACTTCGTGCACTTCGGCGCTGCGGCGCCCTCCGGATGGCAGGGTTACGAGCCGCTGATCGAGGCGGCGTCGCCCACGCCGCCAGCAGTCACGGTGCGCCCGGAAGATGCATTCGCGCTGATGTACACCTCCGGCACCACCGGCAAGCCCAAGGGCGCCGTGCGCAACCATGAAGGCAACGCGCTGATCGCGCTGGCCACGGCAGTCGAATTCCGCTTCTCGCGCGACGACACGGCGCTGCTCGTGATGCCGATGTGCCATGCGAATTCGCTCTATTTCGCCATGACCTTCATGTACCTGGGGGCGACCATCGTCGTCGACGACCACAAGAGCTTCGATCCGGAGGCGCTGCTCGCGACGCTGGCGAACGAACACGTCACCTTCACCTCGCTCGTGCCGACGCACTACATCATGATGCTCGGCCTGCCGGCGTCGACCAAGGCCCAGTACGACGTCGGCAGCGTCGAAAAGCTGCTTATTTCCTCGGCGCCGGCGCGCAAGGAGACGAAGCTCGCGATCCTCGACCACTTCCCGAACTCCGGCTTGTTCGAGCTCTACGGCTCGAGCGAGGCGGGCTGGGTGACGCTGCTGCGGCCGGAGGAGCAGATCGAACGGCTCGGCACGGTCGGCCGCGAATGGGCCGGCTCGGGCGCCATCAAGATCCTCGACCGCCAAGGCGACGAGGTGCCCGACGGCGAGGTCGGCGAGCTCTACTCGCGCACCGCCTACGTCTTCGACGGCTACTGGAAGAACCCGGAGAAGACGGCCGAGGCCTTCCGAGGCGAATGGTGCTCGGTCGGCGACATGGCACGTCGCGACCGGGACGGCTACATCCAGCTCGTCGACCGCAAGAGCAACATGATCATCAGCGGCGGCGAGAACATCTACCCGTCTGAGGTCGAAGCGGTGATCGGCGCCCACCGCAGCGTCAAGGAAGTCGCCGTGATCGGCATCCCGCACGACAAATGGGGCGAGACGGTGCTCGCGGTGGTCGTGCTGCACGTGCCTTCACTGGCCGAGCAGGCCGCGGAGTCCGAGATCCTCGACTGGTGCAAGGAGCGCATGGCGGGCTACAAGCGGCCGCGCAGAATCGTCTTCATGGCGGAGGCCGACATGCCGCGCACCGCCACCGGCAAGATATTGCACCGCACCCTGCGCGACCAGCTGTCCGCCGCGGGCGGCGCTGCCTGAGGCGCACGACCATGGCCGACGGCATCGAGACCCTGTTCCGCGTCGACGGGCAACGCGCCCTGGTCACCGGCGCCTCCAGCGGCCTGGGTCGCCGCTTCGCGCTGACGCTGGCGGCGGCGGGCGCCGAGGTGATCGTCGTGGCCCGCCGGGCCGACAAGCTGGCCGACCTGGTGGCCGAGATCGAAGCCCGCTCCGGCCGCTGCTTGGCGGCCAGCCTCGACGTGACCGACCCGGCCAGCGTCACCGCCTGCTTCGACGAGATCGAGCGCCGCGCCGGCGGCCCGGCCCGCATCGTCGTCAACAACGCCGGGGTGACCGTCACCCGGCCGATGCTGGCCCAGACCGAGGGCGACTGGCGCGCCGTCGTCGGCACCAACCTGCAGGGCAGCTGGCGGGTGGCACAGGAGGCTGCGCGCCGACTGGTGGCGGCCGATACCGGCGGCAGCCTGATCAACATCGCCTCGATCCTCGGCGTAAGAGTGGCGGGCGGCGTGGCGCCGTATGCGATTTCCAAGGCCGGGCTCGTCCAGGCGACCAAGGCCATGGCGCTCGAACTGGCGCGATACCGGATCCGCGTCAATGCCATCCTCCCGGGCTATGTCGCGACCGAACTGAACCGGGATTTCCTGGCGAGCGACGCGGGGCAGAAATTGCGCGCCCGGATTCCGACCCGGCGCTTCGGCGAAGCCGAGGATCTCGACGGCCCGCTGCTGCTGCTCGCCAGCGACGCCGGCCGGCACATGACGGGCGCCATCCTGGCCGTCGACGGCGGTCACCTCGTGAGCTCGCTCTGACAGGGAGGAGTCGATGACGGACGCAACCAGACCCGACGGCGCCACGGCGGCATCGGTGCCGAGCCCGCTCTGGTGGTGGCAAGTCCTTCCGGCGGTTCTCGGATCGACGCAAGGGCCCGGCGCCACCGCTGCGAACGCTGCGAACGCCGCGAACGCTGCGAACGCCGCGAACGCTGCGAACGCTGCGAATAGTTCGTCGACCGGCCCCGTCTCGCGGGCATTGCAGCTGTCGCAATTGCTGCTGCGGCCCTTCTACGGCAGCGCGCTGGAGGCCATGACCGAGCACCCGGCGGGCACGCCGCTGGCCGCGTTCGACGGGATCCTGCGCAGCCACCTCGAGCAGGTCGCCGAACGTTGCGATGCGATCGCCCGGGTGCTGCCCGGCCCGGTCGAGTGGGATGCCGCGCTGACGAACCTCGTCGGCGCGATGAACCACTCGATGGTCGAGATCATGAAGCCGCTCAGGACCAACCTGGAACGCAGCTACGACGGCCTGGCCGATGCCTTCGGCCTCGCGCCGATGCGCGAGTTCGCGGCGGCCTGGCAAGGCCTCGCCCATGCTTCCATTGCGCAGCGAGAGGCGCAATCCAAGTACCTCCGCCTGGCATCGGACGCTGCCGGCCAGGGTGTCGACGCCTTCCTCGCACGTGTCGCCGAGATGGGCGAACGGGGTGAATCGATCGACACCGTGCTCGCGATGACGCGACTGTGCACCACAGCGGTCGACGGCGCCCTGCACGAGGCGATGCAGTCGCCGGCTGCGCTCGAGGCGGCGGCCGAGGTCGTCCGCGCCTCGGTGCAGGCGCGCCAGCACCAGCACCGGATCGTCGCCATCGTGAGCGAAGCAGTCGACGTGCCGACACGGGCGGAGGTCGACGACGCTCATCGCGAAATCCTGGAACTGAAGCGCGAAGTGCGCCGCTTGCGCAAAAGCGCGTCGATCCCACCTGCCGATACGCTGCCGGCCCCGAGCTTCGTGGCGCCGAACGGCCACGGTCGAACCAACGGGGCGGCCACCGCACCTGCCGGGAACTGAAACCATGACCGCCCAGACCACGACATCGTCGGCTCGCTCGCCGATCCGCCTCACGCCCGAGAGCCTGATGCGCGAGTTCAACGAGGTGACCGGGAAGATCGTACGCGGCAACCGCCGGCTGGCCGCGCTGAGCGACGACCAGCTCGAGATCGCGACGACACCCAAGGAAGAAATCTGGCGGGAGGACATGGTGCGCCTCTACCGCTATACGGGCAACCGGGACGGCAGTGGCAATGGCAGCGGCGCCGACAGCGACCGCATCGCGACGCCAGCGCGCGTGCCCGTGCTGCTGACCTACGCCCTGGTGGGCCGCTATCAGATGATCGACCTCGAGACCGAGCGCTCCTTCGTCCGCAAGCTGCTGGCCGAGGGGCTCGATGTCTACATGCTCGACTGGGGTCACCCTGGCCGGGCCCAGCGCTGGCTGACGATGGACGACTACGTCTCCGGCTACCTCGACGACTGTGTCGACGTGATCCGCACCCGCCACGGCGTGGCGGCGATCGACCTGCTCGGCATCTGCCAGGGCGGCGTCTTCACGACCTGCTACGCAGCGCTCTTCCCCGACAAGGTCAAGAACCTCGTGCTCACCGTGACGCCGATCGACTTCCACGGCGACAAGGCCGAACCGGAGGCGGGTGCCGGCTACATGAACCTGTGGGCTCGGGCAATGAAGCCGGAGGACGTCGATCTGCTCGCCGACACACTGGGTGCCGCACCGGGCCCGCTGGTCGGGTTCGCGTTCCTGATGATGAACCCGGTCGCGAACTTCGCGAAGTACACGACCGAACTCGTCGAGATCATCGACGACGAGGCCAAGCTGCTGAATTTTCTGCGCATGGAGCGCTGGATCGCCGACCGGCCCGGAACGCCGGGCGAGGTGATGCGCCAGTGGTTCAAGGACCTGTACCAGGCCAACAAGCTGGTCAGGAGCGAACTGGTGCTGGGCGGAAGGCGCGTCGAGCTGCGCCACATCACGATGCCGGTGCTGAACGTCTATGCCGATGGCGACGTCGTCATCCCGACTTCGTGTTCACGCGGCCACGAGGGCCTGTTCGGCAGCTCCGACTACAGCGAGTTGTCGGTGCCCGGCGGACACATCGGCACCTTCGTCGGCGGCAGGGCGCAAAAAGTTGTCGCGCC
>CAXTDH010000282.1:0-5045 GCA_964242405.1 uncultured Rhizobacter sp.
TCACCGAGCGCTTCGACGACCTCGACGAGCTGCACGACATCGGCGACATCGACCTCCACATCAGCGGCTGCATCAACTCCTGCGGCCACCACCACAGCGGCCACATCGGCATCCTCGGCGTCGACAAGGACGGGCGTGAGTGGTATCAGGTCTCGCTCGGCGGCTCCGACGGCTCGACGCTCAGCGGCGCCTCGGTCGCCGGCCGCGTGATCGGGCCGTCGTTCGCAGCCGACGAGGTGACCGACGTGCTCGAGGCCGTCATCGACACCTACCGCGGCAGCCGGGCGGCGAACGAGCGCTTCATCGACACCGTCAAGCGGATCGGCCTCGACCCGTTCAAGGCGTCGGCCAATGCCGTCCGGCGCAGCACCGCCGCGGCGCATGCCGGCTGAGTGCCTGCCGCGCGATCCCATGCCGCCCGAGCCCACCGCGACCACCATGAAATTCATCGACATTCGCAAGGACCGCTGGCATTCCTTCGGCGGCGAGGACGGCCCGCCCGCCTTTCTCGATCCCGCCCCGTATCTGCTGTTGTCGCTCGCCCAGTGGCGGGCGTTTCGCGCGCAATGGCCGGCGGACATGCCGGTGGGCGTCGCCTTGCCCAACGATGCGGAGGTGCGCGACATCGCCGCCGACCTGCCGCGTCTGCAGCTCGTCGCCCTCGCCTTCCCGAAGTGGACCGACGGTCGGGCCTACAGCCAGGCGCACCTGCTGCGCGTCCGAAACCGTTTCACGGGCGAGATCCGCGCGACCGGCGAGGTGCTGGTCGACATGGTGCCGCTGCTGCAACGCAACGGCTTCGATGCCGCGTTGCTGCGGGCCGACCAGTCGCTGGACGCCGCACACCGTGCCCTGGCCTTCTTCCCCGGCCACTACCAGGGCGACGCCGCCGACCCGGTGCCGCTGTTCGCCAAGCCGGCCGGCACGGCGGATCAGTTGGCGCTCGCCTCGGCGCGGTCGTTCGTCGATGAGGGGGCTTCGATATGACGCGCGGGTCCTCGTCGATCCTGCTGTCGTCGTCGTCGTCGTCGTCGTCAGTGTCGACCGTATCGTCGGTCTCGGCGGCGCCGACTGCCAGCACGGCAATCGCGCTCTACGCCCGGGCGACACCCGGCTTCGACGCACTCCTGGCGGCTGCGCTGAAGCTGTTGCAGGACGGCACGCAGGCGCACCCCGGCCGCATCGTCCAGGCGACGAGCCTGGGCGCCGAGGACATGGTGATCACCGACCTGATCGCCCGCCACCGGCTGCCGATCGCCATCGCCACGCTCGAGACCGGCATGCTGCACCCGGAGACGAGCGCGCTGATCGGTCGCATCGAGGCGCACTTCGGCCTGCCGGTGGAGGTGTTTCGCCCGGTCGACGAGACGGTCGTCGCCTTCGTCTCACAGCACGGTGCCCTGCCGATGTACGACAGCTTCGAATTGCGCAAGGCCTGTTGCGGCATCCGCAAGGTCGAGCCGCTGGGCAGGATGCTGGCCGGCCGCGATGCCTGGGTCACGGGCATGCGGCGCGAGCAATCCGCCAACCGCGGCACGGTTGCGGCGTCCGAGATCGACGACCAGGGCCGCACCAAGCTGAGCCCGCTGGTCGACTGGACCTGGGCCGATGTCTGGCACTACATCGCCGAACACGAGGTGCCCTACAACCCGCTGCACGACGCCTTCATGCCGAGCATCGGCTGCGCGCCCTGCACCCGGGCGATCGCCGTCGGCGAAGATTTCCGTGCCGGCCGCTGGTGGTGGGAGGCTGAAGGAGCGAAAGAGTGCGGCCTGCATGTGCACGACGACGCGCACACAGCGGGCGAGGAATTGGCACCAATGGGCGCACCGACAACATCGCTGGTCGGGCAGCCGGTGGGAGCAGACAAGTGAGCGGCGATCAGCTTCCGCCCGGCCTCGACGACAGCCACCTCGACTGGCTCGAAGAGGAGGCGATCTTCATCCTCCGCGAAGCGGTCGCCGCCTTCGAGCGTCCCGCCCTGCTCTTCTCCGGCGGCAAGGATTCCTGCGTCGTGCTCCGGCTGGCGGAAAAGGCTTTCAAGACCCGAGTCGGCGAGGGCGTCTACAAGGGCCGGTTGCCGTTCCCGCTGCTGCACGTCGACACCGGCCACAACTTCCCCGAGGTCATCGAATTCCGGGACCGGCGGGTCGCCGAGATGGGCGAGCGGCTGGTGGTCGGCAATCTCGAGGACTCGATCGCCCGCGGCACGGTGCGGCTCTCGCATCCCCTGGAATCACGCAACGGCCACCAGACGGTCGCGCTGCTCGAAGCGATCGAAGAGCACCGCTTCGACGTGTTGATGGGCGGCGCGCGTCGCGACGAGGAGAAGGCGCGCGCCAAGGAGCGAATCTTTTCGCACCGCGACAGCTTCGGCCAATGGCTGCCGAAGGAGCAGCGGCCGGAACTCTGGACGCTCTTCAACACCCGCATCAAGCCGGGTGAGCACATGCGGGCGTTTCCGATCAGCAACTGGACGGAGCTCGACGTCTGGCTGTACATCGCCCGCGAGCGCATTCCGCTGCCCAGCCTCTACTTCGCCCACGACCGGCAGGTGATCCGCCGCAAGGGCCTGTTCGTGCCCCTGACCGCGGTGACGCCGCCCGAGCCGGGCGAGACGGTCGAGACGGCCGAGGTGCGCTTCCGCACGGTCGGCGACATGACCTGCACCTGCCCGGTCGAGAGCCCCGCCGCGACTGCCGCCGAGATCGTCGCCGAGACCCTGCAGGTGACGGTCAGCGAGCGCGGTGCCACCCGGATGGACGATCGCACTTCCGATGCCTCCATGGAACGGCGCAAGAAGGAAGGGTACTTCTGACCATGACGATCACTCCCGGTAGCGCCGTTCCTGTCGACCACCGCGCGCTGCGCTTCCTGACCGCCGGCTCGGTCGACGACGGCAAGAGCACGCTGATCGGCCGGCTGCTGTTCGATTCCCGCGCCATCCTCGCCGACCAGATCGACACCCTGGAGAAGCGCGCCGGCAGCGCCGACGCACGTGTCGAAGGCGAGCCCAATTTCGATCTGTCGCTGCTCACCGATGGCCTCGAGGCCGAGCGCGAGCAGGGCATCACCATCGACGTCGCCTACCGCTACTTCGCGACCCGGCAGCGCAAGTTCATCATCGCCGACGCCCCAGGGCATGAGCAGTACACCCGCAACATGGTGACGGCCGCCGCCGGCAGCGATGCGGTGGTCGTGCTGGTGGACGTAACCAAGTTGAACACGCCGCTGCGCGCCGCGCTCGCCACCGGCCTGGACGCTGCGTCCGCCGGCGGTGGAGCGAAGGTCGAGCTGTTGCCGCAGACCCGCCGCCATGCCTTGCTGGCGCGCCTGCTGCGCGTGCCGAGCATCGTCTTCGCCGTCAACAAGCTCGACGCGGTCGCCGATCCCGGCCCGGCGTTCCAGGCGGTGCGCGAGGCGCTGCTCGGCTTCGCTGCCGAGGCCGACATCGAGGTCGCCGGCGTGATCCCGGTGTCGGCGCTGCGCGGCGACAACGTCACCGAGCCGCTGCAGGTCGCCTGGTACGACGGCCCCACCCTGCTGCAGCTGCTGGAATCCCTGCCCACGGCCGCCGAGCGCAAGACGGGCAGCCTGATGGTGCCGGTGCAATACGTGGCTCGGGAAGGTGAAGGCACCGGCGACCAGCCGCGCACGCTCTGGGGGCGGATCGCGCACGGCAGTGTCCGCCCGGGCGACGAGATCGAAGCGTTCCCGAGCGGCCAGAGGGCGGTCGTCCGCGAGCTGCGGCTGGCGGGCGAGTCGGTCGAATCGGTGGTCGCGGGCCAGTCGGCGGGCCTGCTGCTCGACCGGCAACTCGACGTGTCCCGCGGTGATTGGCTGGCCACGCCGGGCAGCCTCGAGTCGTCGAACCGCTTCGACGCGACGCTCGCCTGGCTCGACACCGAGCCGGCCGCCGTCGGCCGCAAATATTGGCTGCGCCACGGCAACCGCTGGGTCCAGGGCCGGATCGTCGCCATCGAAAGCCGGCTCGACATCGCGACCCTCGCGTCGACACCGGCGCAGACCTTGGCGGTCAACGAAATCGGCCGGGTGACCGTGGAAACGCAGCAGGCGCTGCCGATCGAACCCTACGAAACGAACCGGGTGGCGGGCGCCTTGATCATCGTCGATCCGACGAGCAACCGCACCAGCGGCGCGCTGCTCGTCCGGGCGTCGTGAGCGTCGTGAGCGCCGGGCTGCATTCGCCGGTCGGATCAGGGTAAGCTCGAGGTCATGGGCATCGTCGTCTTCATAGGCGCAGGGCCGGGCGCCGCCGACCTGATCACCGTCCGCGGTGCGGTCCGCCTGCGCGACGCCGAGGTGGTGCTTTTCGACGCGCTGACGGATCCGGCGCTGCGCTCGCTGGCGTCCAGGGCGCGCTGGATCAACGTCGGCAAGCGCGGTTTCAGCGACAGCACCGGCCAGGCGACGATCAACGCGCTGCTCGTCAAACATGCCCGCGAGTCGGCGCTGGTCGTCCGGCTCAAGGGCGGTGACCCCAGCATCTTCGGCCGTCTCGAGGAGGAGTTGGATGCCCTGGCGGCGGCCGGCATCGCCTGCGAGGTGATTCCGGGCGTGACCGCCGCGGTGGCCGCCGCCGCCGCGACCCGGCGGCCCCTGACCCGTCGCGGCAACGGCCGGAGCGTCGCCTTCACGACCGCGATGACCCACGAGGGTCGGCTGGAGGCCCGTTACAGCGCCGACACCGAGGTGTTCTACATGGCCGGCAAGCAGCTCGCGGCCCTGTCGCGGCAACTGCTCACCGCCGGCTGGCCGCCGGACACCCCGGCCTGCGTCGTCTCCCGTGCCGGCTGGAAGGACCAGCTGCAGAGCGACCACCCGGTTGCCGAACTCGACCGCGCCAGCATGCTGCATTCGGGCCGGCCTACGGTCGTGACGATAGGGGCCGGCGCGCGGCCGCTCGTCGCGGCGTACTCGTTCCTCGGCGGTCTCTCCCTCGTCAGCATGGTCGCCGACCAGGCCTCGAAGCACTGGGCGGTCAAGGCCCTCGACACCCCGAGCGCGCCGCCCATCGTGCGCGT